>CADCUO010000061.1 GCA_902805915.1 uncultured Propionibacteriaceae bacterium
GCCCGGCAACAACCAGGAAAGCCCGGTTGCTGAACCAGCCTTCCGTGTTGCCGACCCGGAAGGTGGCTACGGCGAGGATCCAGACCAGCGAGATGGGGATCAGCCAACGCCAGCCGAAGCGCATGAACTGGTCATACCGGAGCCGTGGCAGCGTACCGCGGAGCCAGATGAAGATGAACAAGAACACGAGGACCTTGAGCAGGAACCAGACGACGCCCCAGTAGCCCGAGTCCAGTCCTGGGATCAGGTTGAACGGCAACGGGGCGTGATATCCACCGAGGAACAAGGTCGTGGCCAGGGCCGAGACGGTGATCATGTTGATGTACTCGGCCAGGAAGAACATCGCGAACCGCATCGAGGAGTACTCGGTGTGGAAGCCGCCCACCAGCTCCCCCTCCGCCTCGGGCAGGTCGAACGGTGCCCGGTTGGTCTCACCAACCATGGAGATCAGTTAGATCACGAAGGACGGAATCAGCACCACTGCGTACCAGCTGGGCAGCGGTACGTCGAGGCCGAACACGGACACGCGCTGCACCTGAGCCTGGGCGTCGACGATCTCCGAGGTGGACATCGACCCGGCGTAGAGGAAGACAGCGACCAGCGCAAGGCCCATCGCTACCTCATAGCTGATCACCTGGGCGCTGGACCGCAGGGCACCCAGCAGCGCGTAGGTCGAGCCCGAGGACCAGCCGGCCAGCACGATCCCGTACACGCCGACGGAGGCGACCGCGACGATGAACAGCACCGATACCGGCAGGTCAGTCAGCTGCAGCGGAGTCCGGATGTCGGTGAACGGCACCCGCACCACGCCGGCGATCGGGATCACCGCAAACGCCACAATGGCTGGGATGGCCGCGACGAACGGCGCGAGCATGAAGACCAGCTTGTCGGCTGCCTTGGGGGTGAAGTCCTCCTTGAACATCAGCTTCATCCCGTCAGCGAGGGACTGCAGCAGGCCGAACGGACCGTTCATGGTCGGGCCCTTGCGGTGCTGCATCCGACCGACGACCCGGCGCTCGAACCAGATGGTGAAGAGCGTGGTCAGCAGCAGGAGCACGAAAACGAACAAGGCCTTCAATACGACGACCCACCAGGGGTCGGCACCGAAGAGAGTCAGATCCATCGGGATCAGTCCGGTCGCGCTCATGCGTGCTCCCTTCCCCTGCTGGCGAGCGCAGCATCGGGCTCCGCGGCCGGCCGGATGGTGACGATGTCACCAGCTGCAGCAGCGAGGTGCTCCGACACGGCAAGCCCGGGAGCGCGGTTCGGCACCCAGACCACCCCGTCGATCATGGCCGGTACCAGCTCCACGGGCAAAGTGAGCGATCCGCGGTCGTTCCCCACTGTGGCGAAACCGGCGATGTTCGCTGCGGCAGCCGTGCGGGGGGTCATCCGCGCCACCGGCTTGCGAGCGGTGGCCAGCAGTGCGGGCTCCCCGTCGACCGACCGGCCGGCGTCGATCGCCAGTCGCCAGGTCGCCAGTACCACCTCGGAAGGTCCCGGCTTGCTGACCAGAGCCGCCGGAATCTGCGGCATGGCAGCGCGGTCGCCGTCCCAGCGACCCAGCTCGAACAGCTCGGCCCGCGCCTGGGCTGCGGTACGCAGGCCGAGGTCGGAGCCCAGCGCGTCAGCCAAGGCCGACAGCACCCGAAGGTCCGTCATCGCGTTGGTCCGCTCGATCACCACATCGAACGGGCGGTGCCGGCCCTCCCAGTTCACGAAGCTCCCGGCCCGCTCCTCAATCAAGGCGACCGGCAGGACGACGTCGGCGCGCTCGGTCACCAGCGAGGCGCGGGTCTCGATGCTGACCACGAAACCGGTGGACTCCAGGCCCGCCAGGGCGGCCTGCGGGTCGAGAAAGTCGCTCGGGTCCACACCGGCCACCACCAGGGCAGCCAGCTCCCGATCGCCGGCGGACACCAGCATCTCGTCGGCATCGCGACCCACCAGTGACGGCAGGGAGTGCACGCCCCAGGTTGTGGCGGTGTCGATCCGTGCCGCTGCGTCGCTCACTGGGCGGCCACCGGGGAGCAGGTTCGGCAGGCAGCCGGCCTCCACAGCTCCGCGGTCGCCAGCGCGTCGCGGAACCCAGGCCAGCCGGGCGCCGGTGGCCTTGCTGAGAGCCAGAGCCGCGGACAGGGCACCAGACGACGCAGCGGCGCGCTCACCCACCAGGATCACCGAACGGCTGTCCAGGACCACGTCAGCGGGCAGCCGGTTCAGAACCGCAGCCTCCGCCCCGGGCACGGTGGGGATCAAGGTCGCGCCCAGCTTCCGAGCCCCGTTGCTCAGGTACGGCGCCAGCGTGAACGAGGTCAGTCCGTGCTTCCGGGCGGCCTTGCGCAGCCGCAGGAAGATCGCACCCGCATCCTCCTCTGCCTCGAGCGCGACCAGGAGCACCGACGATGCATGCTCCAGCTCGGCGTAGCTGACTCCCGCCTGACCCCAGACCGGCCCCGTGCCGGCTACCGCAGCGGCCAGGAAATCGGCCTCCTCGGCGGAGTGCGGGCGGGAGCGGAAGTCGATGTCGTTGGTGCCGAGCACGACGCGGGCGAACTTGGCGTAGCCGTACGCGTCCTCCAACGTCAGCCTGCCTCCGGTCAGCACACCGGTGGAGTTGCCCGCTGCCTGGAGACCGCGGGCAGCGACATCGAGCGCTTCTGGCCAGGAGGCAGGGCGCAGCACGCCGTCTTCTCGGACCAGCGGCCGGGTCAGCCGGTCCTCGCCGCGGCCATAGCGGAAGGCGAACCGGTCCTTGTCGGTGATCCACTCCTCGTTGACCTCGGGGTCGTCCCCGGCGAGCCGCCGCATCACCAGCCCGCGGCGGTGGTCCACTCGGATCGCGGAGCCGCACGCGTCGTGCTCGGCCACCGACGGGGTGGACACCAGATCGAAGGGCCGGGCCCGGAACCGGTACGCGGCGCTGGTCAGCGCCCCTACCGGGCAGATCTGGATGGTGTTGCCGGAGAAGTAGCTCTCGAACGGCTCGCGCTCGTAGATGCCGACCTGCTGCAGGGCGCCCCGCTCGACCAGCGCGATGAAAGGGTCTCCGGCGATCTGCTCGGAGAAACGGGTGCAGCGGGCACACAGGACACACCGTTCCCGGTCCAGCAGCACCTGAGCGGAGATGTTGATCGGCTTGGGGTAGGTGCGTTTCACGCCGTCAAACCGGGACTCGCCGCGACCGTGCGACATCGCCTGGTTCTGCAGCGGGCACTCACCGCCCTTGTCGCAGACTGGGCAGTCCAGCGGGTGGTTGATCAGCAGGAACTCCATCTGCCCGGTCTGTGCCTTGTCGGCCACTGGCGAGGTCAGCTGGGTCTTGATCACCATCCCGGGCGCCACCTCGATAGTGCAGGATGCCTGCGGCTTCGGCATCCCGCGCCCGTTGCCGGCGTCGGACACCTCGACCAGACACTGCCGGCAAGCGCCGACCGGGTCCAGCAGCGGGTGGTCACAGAACCGCGGAATTTCGACGCCGATCAGCTCGGCGGCCCGGATCACCAGCGTCCCCTTGGGTACCGACACCTCGACGTCGTCGATGGTGAGGGTGACCAGGTCGGGGCGGGGAGCCAGCTCGCCGCCCGTCTTGGAGTCAGCCGTGACGGTCATCAGTTCGCTCCTGTCGGTACGGTCGCCGCGCCGGCCGTAGCGGGTTCACGGACGAAGATGGTGCTGCGCTCGTACGGGAAGAGCTCCCATGCCGGGGTGTGCATGGCGGCCTCGAACTCGTCGGGGAAGAACTGGATCGCCGAGGTGATCGGGCTGGTGGCGCCGTCACCGAGGGCGCAGAAGGAGCGGCCGAGGATGTTGTCGCACAGATCAAGCAGCTTCTCGATGTCGCCCTCCTGACCGCGGCCCTCCTCCATCCGCTTCAGGATCTGCACCAGCCACCAGGTGCCCTCCCGGCACGGGGTGCACTTGCCGCAGGACTCATGCTTGTAGAATTCAGTCCAGCGCAGCACAGTCCGTACCACTGAGGTGGTCTCGTCGAAACACTGCAGCGCCTTGGTGCCCAGCATGGACTTCACGCTGGCCACGCCCTCGTAGTCCAGCGGGATGTCCAGATGCTCCGCGGTCAGCATCGGAGTGGAGGAACCACCCGGGGTCCAGAACTTCAGCTGGTGGCCATCCCGGATGCCGCCCGCGACGTCCAGCAGCTGCCGCAAGGTGATGCCGAGCGGCGCCTCGAACTGGCCGGGGTTGTTCACGTGCCCCGACAAGGAGTAGATCGTCATGCCCTTGGACTTCTCGGTCCCCATCGAGGAGAACCATTCGGCGCCACCGTTGACGATGGCTGGCACGGAGGCGATGGACTCGACGTTGTTGATCACCGTCGGGCTGGCGTACAGACCTGCCACCGCGGGGAACGGCGGCCGCAGCCGCGGTTGTCCGCGACGGCCCTCCAGGGAGTCCAGCAGGGCCGTCTCCTCGCCGCAGATGTAGGCGCCCGCGCCGGCGTGCACCACGATCTCCAGGTCGTAGCCGGTGCCGAGGACGTTGCGACCGGCATAGCCGGCGGAGTAGGCCTCCCGGACTGCCTGCTGCAGCCGGCGGACGACGTGCAGGACCTCCCCGCGGACGTAGATGAACGCGTAGGCAGCGCGGATGGCGTAGGCGGAGATGATCACGCCTTCCACCAGGGTGTGCGGGCTCGCGAGCATCAGCGGCATGTCCTTGCAGGTGCCCGGCTCCGACTCGTCCGCGTTGACGACGAGGTACTTCGGCTTCGGGTTGTCCTGCGGGATGAAGCTCCATTTCATCCCGGTCGGGAACCCGGCGCCGCCGCGACCACGTAGGCCGGAGTCCTTGACTAGCCCGACCACGTCGGCTGGTTCAATCTGGAGTGCCTTGCGGAGAGCGTTGTAGCCGCCGACGCGTTCGTAGTTGACGAGCTTCCAGGCGCGCTCATCCCCCCAGTTGGCAGTCAGCACCGGGGTCAGCAGGTCGGTCATGCGTTGTGCTCCTCACCGTTCGAGCTCTCGGCGTCCGGTTTTGGCGGCGGCGGAGCCGACCAGCCCTTCTCGCGTGCGATTCTGAGGCCCAGCAGTGATGCCGGGCCAGCTGTGGGTCCTTCGTCGGCGCGGCCGTCTGGGAACCCGGCCAACACCCGTTCGGCCTGCTTCCAGGTGCAGACCCGGGCACCGCGGGTGGACGTGACTTCGACGCCGGCGCGAAGCGCATCGACCACGTCCCTGGCGCTTTGTGGAGTGGTGTTGTCGAAGAACTCCCAGTTCACCATCATCAAGGGCGCGTAGTCGCACGCGGCGTTGCACTCCAGATGCTCCAAGGTGATGACGCCATCATCGGTGGTTTCGTCGTTGCCGATGCCAAGATGATCTTGGAGCGCGGAGTAGACCTCGTCGCCGCCCATGATCGCGCACAGTGCGGTGGTGCAGACGCCGACGTGGTATTCACCGACCGGACGCCGCTTGTACATCGTGTAAAAGGTCGCAACCCCGCTGACCTCGGCGGGAGTGAGGTTCAGGATCGACGCGCAGGCTTCGATCCCGGCCGGAGTGATCCGGCCCTCCACACTCTGCACCAGGTGCAGCATCGGAAGCAGCGCCGACCGCACCTCCGGGTACCGCGCCGCGATCGAGCGCATCTCCACGATGGTGTTGTCGGTCAGCAAAGTCTGGTCGACGGAGAAGTCGATGCTGGGCTCGTCGAAGTGGGTCTTCATGGCGCCGTGCCCCATCACCTCCTCGCTCCCGATGTCCCCACCGGGATGCCCCGTCCGGGCTCCCGGCGCCTGCGGCTCAAACGGATCGGCGCTCATCGACCCTCCCGTCGGTCGGCACAACCGCGCTGAGAGCGGCGGCCCGCAAGCGCACCGAGCTAGGAGTCGCGGCCCGCAACGGCACCAAGCTCGGAGTTATGGCGGAGCTCGTAGTTATGGCGGAGCTCGAAGTCATGGCGAAGCCCGAAGTCATGGCGAAGCCCGAAGTCATGGCGGAGCCCGAAGTCATGGCGAAGCCCGAAGTCATGGCGAAGCCCGAAGTCATGGCGGAGCTCGAAGTCATGGCGGAGCTCGAAGTCATGGCGGAGCTCGAAGTCATGGCGGTGAGCGGCACCAAGCTCGGGGTTGTGGCGGGTACGTCGTGGAGTGGCTGGGCGTTCCGAACAAGGCGGAGCGCTAGGGGAGCGCAGGGAGGCGGGCGAGACGTACCCGCCACAACCCCGAGCGAC
>CADCUO010000062.1 GCA_902805915.1 uncultured Propionibacteriaceae bacterium
ACCTGCTCCGGGTGTCTCGGCCCCGTTTCTGGATGTACCTGCTCGGGCCCTACATGGTGGCCCTCGCAGCGACGTCGCTGCGCCCGCCCGTGGAGGTCTGGCTGCTGGGGCTGTACCTGACGCTGCCGGCCAACTTGCTGATCTACGGCGTCAACGACTTTTTCGACGCCGAGACCGACCGGCTGAACCCCAAGAAGCGCGACTACGAGAACCTGCTCCAGGCGGGGCAGCGCCGGAGCCTCGTCGTCGCGATCCTCGTGCTGAACCTGCCCTTCCTGGCCTTGGTGCCCCTCCTGCCGAACGCCTGGCCGTGGCTGCTGCTCTTCCTCGTCACCGGGATCGGCTACTCGATGCCGCCGCTGCGCGCCAAGGGCCGGCCCGTCGTCGACGCGGCCTTCAACATCCTCTACGTCGCGCCCGGCCTCGCCGCGTACGCCACCGTCAGCGGCAGCCAACCGCCGCTGCGTGTGCTGATCGCGGCCCTGCTGTGGTGCATGGCCATGCACGCCTACTCCGCGGTCCCCGACATTGCCGCCGACCGCGCGGCCGACGTGGCGACGGTGGCCACCTACTTCGGCCGGGTCCAGACCCTGCTGCTGTGCGGCTTGGCCTACGCAATGGCCGCCCTGCTGGCCTTACCCTCCGTCGGCGCCTTCGCCTTGGTAGGCGGGCTGGTCTACCTCGTGATGATCGCCTTCTCGCTGCGCAGCCGCGGACCCGAGCAGCTGTTCGCGCTCTACCGCCGCTTCCCCGTGCTTAACACCGCGCTTGGCGGGACGCTCTTCGTGGTCACCGGGCTGCAGCAGTCGACCTGGCCCTTCGACTGAGCCGGCCCCTAGCGTCGTGCATGGTCCGCTAGGTACTCGATGCCCTGACCCTGCTGCACATCGTCGCGGAAGGCGCGGAAGTGCACGCCGACCACCGGCTCTCGCGCAGGTGCTGGTCCGGTCGCAGGCGCCAACGCTGCTGCTGGGTGCGGCCCGGCCAGGCGAGCTCACCGATCAGGTGGCAGTGCAGCAGCACGAGAGCGGCTGACCGGGGGGAGATGCGGCTGCTCAGCGACCGGGTCTCGCGCCGGACCGCATGGAAGGTCGCCTACAAGCAAGAATGGGAAACAGGACCGACGCCGAGTACGTCGCCGTCACCCGGCTGCAGGCCGACGCTCTGGTGACCGTGGAGCCGTCGGCTATTACGTGCGTCCCGCACAACGCTCGGCTACTGCGTGCTTCCGCACAGCGGTCGGCTACTGCGTGCGTCCCGCACGAACCCAGGGGTCGGCTACTGCGTGCGTCCCGCACGAGACATCGTTCTGCGTGCTCCGCACGAGGGTCGACATCCGAGGACGGCTCTAGGGACCTACTCACTCACCACTGGGCCTCCTGCTAAGCAGTGGTGGCCACCTCGGCCGTGCTGCAATACTTCGTACGTGGACACTCCGGTACCCGGCCGTCGAGGCACGCGCTGAACTGAGTCAGGGCGTGCCGGCTCCCAAACACGGCAGATCATTCTATTTTGATCGACTGGCGCCTCCGGATCATCGCCTGAGTATCAGGGCAGCGACCTTCCACCCTTCGCACGGTTCTTTGGAAGTAGCCCACGTCATGTTCTTCATCCTTGCCCTGCTTGCGTTTTTCGCCATCGCCTTGCCCGACGCCATGTTGGGTGTTGCCTGGCCCTTCATGCGGGTCACCTTCGACCAGCCGCTGGCGGCGTTGACCTTGGTCCTTCCCTTCGGAGTGGCAGCCACACTCGTGTCCGCCAGCGGCTGGACGTGGGCGGCAGCCCGGCTCGGCTTGGGCCGGCTGCTCGCCGGCAGCGTCGCCCTTTCCGCGGTGGCACTGCTGTGTTGTGCTGTCGCACCCGCCTACTGGGTCATCGTGGCCAGCGCCGTCTTGTTCGGGCTGTCAGGCGGCGCAATCGACGCCGCTCTGAACTCCTACGCCGCCCGGCATTTCGGGCCACGCCAAATCAACTTCATGCACGCCGCATACGGGGTGGGGGCCGCCTCGTCGCCGTTGATCGTGACGATAGTGGTCAGCACCGGCACCAGCTGGCGATGGGCCTACCTGATCGTCATGATCATCCAGGTCGTCCTGACGGTCATGTTCGCCGTCTCCTCGCGGCGATGGAACAAAGCAGCCAAAACCCAGACTGCGCATGGGTTGTCATCGGCGTCTCCAGGACGCCCGCGGCGCTGGCGTCCGCCGCCGCGAGCGGCGGCTGGGTTGCTAGTGGTCGCGGTTGAGTCTGGACTGGAGTCGGTGGTCGGTCTATGGGCCTTTGTCTTCCTTCTCCAGGACGTCACGCTTGAGCCGGCAACGGCTGGAGTTGTCGTTTCCGGGTACTGGGCCGCCCTGGTCGTCGGCCGCGTTCTGCTCGGCTCCGTGGCCGAACGAGTCGGAACCTGGCCCGTTCTCGCCACAACCAGCATTGCGGCTGTCGTCGCAGCTGCACTCCTGCTGTCGCGCCAACCAGTCCCATCTGCTGCGGGCGTTGTCCTGCTCGGTCTCACGCTCGCACCCATCTACCCACTGCTGGTGCTCACCACCGCTGAGAGAACAACAGCACGCTCCATGGATCGCCTAGTTGGCTTTCAAGGGGCCGCAGACACTCTGGGCTCCATAACCTGCGCGAGCTTGGCCGGCCTAATCATGGCAGCCGATCTCACCGGTTTCGCCTACTGCGTCCTCGCTCTTGCCCTGCTAACCAGTGGCGGCATCTGGGCCCTAAAGCCCCGGAAACACTCACCGGCACGACCACCCCGCTGACCTTGCAACCGTAGGACGAGCGGGGTTGTACACCCTCATCGGTCTATGGCGTGCTGACTTGCACCGGTAGAGGGTCGGCTACTGCGTGCGTCCCGCACGAGGGTCGACTCCCGGCTCGTCTGGTGGCCAGTCCTCCTGCGCCGAGTCGGGGATCAGCCCCTATTGGACCACGGCGAACGGGCTCCCGCCAGTCGTCACCGCAAAGTGACGTAGTCGCGATCTGGGACAGAGCCGGCCGTGGCGGCAAGAACTCGCTTGGAAACGGGCGGTCCAGCCCCCTATTTTCCGCGACCGTTGTTTGGTGGTGGACGCCACAGTAGGTTCCGCGAAGGTGGGAGTTTCTAGCTATAGAATTAGGCCTACCTACGATGCCCTGTCCAGCTGGATCACGACCTTGCCGGTTGCGGGCCCTTCGGCATGCTGGTGGGCGGCGCTGGCCTGCGTGGCGGCGAAGGCGGACTTGCGTGGTGGGGCGTAGGCGTCCGGTATCGACCAACGCCGCGAGGTGCAAGGTCTTGGGACCGGGTGGGACGTGGTGGCGGCGGCGCGCTCGCGGCCGTCAGTGCCAGGGTTCCGAGCCGCCGGGCGAGGGTTGCCGGCCGGACAACAATACCGCTATTCCTACACATTGGCTCTTATCCAATAACCCGCCTATCCGGGGCTAATTCGGTAGATTCCTCCGATGAGGACGCGTCTGCACGACGATGAGCCCCGACAGCTGGTTCGGCGCGGACCCCGGGCACGACCTGGCCGCGGTTGTCCGGCAACTCGGCGTACGACGTAGGGACGCGCCCGCCCGTCAGCCGGGAGAGCGGGGCCGGCCACTGTCTGACCGCGACGACTGGATGCGCTGGTGGCTCGACCAAGCCGACGGGCTGGTCGACGATCGACTATTGTCGCCAGGGAGTCGCTCAGCAGAGAGTCGAGCCGGTCAACGGCCGCATCCGTTATTGCGGCTGGCGCAGTTCATGCTTACCTACTCGGAGAACCACCGGCCAACTGTTCACCTCGGCCTCGGTAGCCTTCGAGAACCCAAAGCGGGTGGAGAACCTGGTGTTCAGCGTTACGGTGCCACTGCGCAGGTAGTCCAGCGCGAACGTCTGCCACACCTCGTTGGTCCTTCGCGGGATGGGTCCTTGCCCGGGCTGACGAAAGTGGTAGGAGTAGCCACCAAGGTCGAGCACCAGCGGGCACTCGCGCTGTAGGTTGCGACTCACCACATCCAATGAGATCTGAGCGCTGGGATCGTCGGCAGTAACGCATCCCGGCACAGCTGCCACGTACGCGACCAGTCTGGCTCTGGGGAACCTGTCGCCGAACTCAGCGAAGCGCAGTTGAGCGGCCAGCGGCACCAGGCCGGCCACCAGGACGCCGGCTAGCAGGCGCCGCTGCCAGCTTCGCTCTCGCAGCATGCCAAGAACCACGTGTGCCGCTGCACCGACGGCGACGGCCAACGGCGCGGCGGTCACACCCGCGTAGTGCGGGAACCAGGACGGGGTAGCGAGTAGCACCGCGACGAAAACCACGAGGATGAGGACGGGGAGTCGCGCCTGCCGCACCGTCAGGGCGAGTACCACCACCACCACACCGACCGGCACCGCCACAGCGAGCAGCGCTACGGAAAGAGCGCTCAGCCGGGCCTCGGTAAGACCGAGGCCCAGCCCACTGAGCATCCTGGTAGACGCCGGCACGGCCGACTCGGGCCGCTCCAACTGGTCCAGCACTACTTGCTGCCACATGCTGCCTGGCGCGGAGGCGAAGAAGGGAAGGCAGACGGCGGTCCCGACGAGCGCAGCTCCAGCCAGGACTCGGCTCATCTGACGGAGGCCGGAGGTAATCAGCACGAGGCCCGCCACCGCCACCAGTGGCACCACCCCCCAGATCTTGATGGTGGTAGCGAGTCCCAGGAGCCCGCCTGCCGCCAGGTAACGCGTACCCGTGAGAGCCGACGCGGGCGTCCAGCGGCGCAGCAGGATCAAGGCACCAAGTAGACAAGCGGCAGCCAAACCCTCCAGTCGGGTGCTGTGCTCGATGGTCACGGCGGGATAGAAGACGGCATAGAAGAAGGCGGCGAACACAGCTGGGAACAAGCTGAGAGGCTGCAGAACCCTGGCGACCAGCAGCGCGTTGACACCGCCCAGCAACATGACGGCTAGCCGGGCGACGGCCATGGCGTTGGCGTCACCAACCAGCAGTGTCAGCGCAGCAAACGGGGTCAGCAGCACTGTGATTCCAGGTGGGTGGAGCAGGAGGAAGTCGCGGTAGGGCAATCTGCCGTGAGTCAAAGCGATGGCTGAGCCGAAATATACTCCGGCGTCATAGTTGTCGATTCCTCGAAGGCCACCGCCTTGGATCACCGGCGCCAAGCGCGCCAGAAAGGCGACAGCCACGATGGCCAGCGCCAGCAGCGTGAACCGGAGGCGCCGCACCGGCTCCAAACCAGGCCCTTCAGAGATGTCTGCTCACCGCAGCTGCACGGCACTCCACAGAGACGCCGAGATCGTCAATCGGCCAGCAAAACCTCACCAACCAACCTTGACACGCTCTCCCGTTCAGCGTGGCAAGTCCGACGACGGCCACGATGCACAGCAAGCCGGGGACCAGGAACAGGTATGGCGATGAGTGCGGGCCTGTTGTCTGGGACCCGCCTGCTGTGCGTTGGCTACGGACTTGCGTGGCATCGACGAAGAATCTCGTCGACAACGCGCTCAATCGGTGCGGTGGCGTTGATGACAACACCGTTCTCCGGGACGTCTTCTTTTGTCTGATGCCATCGCATGATGAGTTGGCGTTCCGTCGGCTTCCCGCCACCCCATTCGGCGTCCGGTCGCTCGTCAAGCCTTCGATTCAACGTGGCGAGGTCGACTTCGAGGACAAACACGCGGTCGAACAGATCAACGAATTTCGAGAAGTTCCTTGAGCCACCGCAGAAGAATGTGGCCGCTTGATCCCGGTCGGCGACCAGCGCTTTTACTTTGTCGACATTCCAGATGTGGTGCTCATGTCGGCCCGCCTTTGTCGGTTCACCAGTTTCCGGATCGCCCTGGTAAGCCAGCTCGCGGTCGCCATGAATAGCATGGTAGCCGCGCCGCTGCAGTTCATCGCAAACGGAAGTCTTGCCGGTGCCGGAAAGGCCTTCGATCAGATAGTTCCTCCTACCCATGTGCTGGAGGCTACAGACCACGAGAGGCAGGGTGCTATCCCTTTCTTGAGCCAGCGGGAGACCACTGGCCACGATGGGATGCCGTCTTCGCGATCCGTCACGAGGATCCGTAGCCGGGGAGGGCAGTTGGCCACCACTGAGCCACCCAGGCTTCCCAAGAATCGAAGCCGGCCGGTGGGGGCTCGATGTCCGCTGTCCCAAGCTCGGTCGCATCCGGGGGCTGAAAGATCGGCCGCCACCGTTCGAGGTCCGCCTTGGTCATCTCGAAGGTCGTTGCGGCCTCGATCAGGGCGCGAGCCTGAACTCGGCGCCATTGTTCGTCCTCGTCCACCTGCAGGTAAACCAGCTCGCTAGTTGCTCCGACGGAGGCTGCCAACGCTCGCAGCGCCGAACGCTCGACTTTGGCCCACACGCCGAAGTCGAGCACGACGTTGACACCGATCCGCAGAGCGGACAGCGCGAGCCAGATCAAGCGACCCTCCAAGACGTTGCGCTTGCCCTCGGGCTGCTCCTGTCCGAAGAGTGGGATCATCCACTCGTCCGGGGTCAGCCGCAAAGCGTTCCATGTTGATGCAAGCTCACGTGCCCGGCTCGTCTTCCCCGCTGAGGGAAGGCCAACCATCACGAACATCCTTGGGACGCCGCCCGCGCCGGTCTCCGTCGTGCGAGGAGCCGCCACAAGGTTCTCGTTGCTGGTCACGGAAGATCATAATGCGTCGAGGTGGGCGCGGTCAGTCGGCGCAACACCGCGACCGTAGGACTGCCGGGTTGAATCAGGCTTCCTTATGGGACTGAGGGTGTGGAGCCGCGGTTTCTCTGTCCGGCCACTGCTGCAATGACGATCAAGGCCAAAAGCCCACAGGTCGGAAGTTTGGGCACCTAGCACTGCCCGTCGAGGCGTCACGCCCAGTACGGCACTTAGAAGGGTTCAAGCTTGGGGTTCTCCAGCGGCGGGCTCGGTGTTGGAGGTCTCTGCCGTGGCGCTCCAGGCGGCGAGGAGCTTCAGCTGGTCCTCGGCCTGGCTTCCCGGCTCGACTGAGTAGGCGATGATGGTCAGCCCGTCGCCGGCCAACTCGAGGGCGTCCCCCGTCAGCTCGATCTCCCCAACTACGCGGTTGCCCAACCGCTTGCGGGAGGTCCGGTGCAGCCGCACGTCCTGGCGGGCCCAACTCGCGGCGAAGCCGTCATTGCGAGTGACCAGCTCCCCGATCAGATACCTCAGCCCCCGGTCCGACGGGTCCCGGCCGGCCTGGTTGCGCAAGCTTCCGACCGTGTCCTGGGCGATGGTGTCCCAGTCGACGAAGAACACCTCGGCGTACGGGTCCAGGAACACGAACCGGGCCAGGTTGAACGGCAGCAGGTCCCGCGTCAGGACTCCGTCGTAGAGAGCCAGGCATAGGTTGTTGGCGGCCAGCAGGTCCATCCGCGCGTTCCGCACGTACGCCGGCGTGCATGTCATCCCTTCCAGGATGCTCAGCACGGCCGGCCGGACCCGAGTCACGGGCGGCTTGGCCGGCCGCAGCCGGGAGGCTGGAACGGACGCCGCCTTCGCGAGGTCGAACAGGTGCTGCCGTTCCGCCTCATCTAGCCGCAGAGCCCGGGCGAGTGCCTCCAGGACCGCGTCCGAAACGCCAGACAGGTCGCCACGCTCGAGCCGTGCGTAGTAGTCAAAGCTCATCCCCGGCCAACGAGGCGACCTCCTCACGCCGCAGCCCGGGCACTCGCCGCTTCTCCCCGTAGGTGGGCATCCCGACCTGCTCCGGGGTGATTCGAGCCCGACGGCTGGCCAGGAAGTCATGCACGGCGCGACGGTCCATGCTTCGACGCTACGAGGTCACCCGCCCGACGAGGAAGGTACTGCCAGTAGACGGATCAGCAGGACCCTCCGCTATTCGCCGGATGGTGCTGGCATGGATCCTGACCCGCCGTTGCACCGATGCAGGCCTCTGAACGATCCGAGAGGACCACCGTGACCCCTTCGACCGATCCGCCTGGCCTGGCGACGCTCACCCGGCGGTCCTTCGTACGGGCTGGCCTGACGGCCGGCGCCGCCGCTATGGCAATGTTTGCCACGCGAGGCTACTGCCCGATTCCAGGTGGAGGCACGACAGAGGGCCCTGAACCTGGCCCTGGTAATCGGGTCCCATGAAGACTGTCAGGATGCGTGGGATATCAATGACCGTCAATTAACGCTAACAAGGAGCCGCTATGACGACCCCGCCGCTGATCGGCCGCAACGCTCCGGCACTGGTGGACGAGCTTGGCACGCTGACCGCCATCCTCGACAACCAGCGGGCGACCGTGATCGGGAAGGTCACCGGACTAAGCGACGCGCAGGGGCGCAGCCGGCCTGTGTGGCCGTCGACCATGACACCGATGGGCTTGGTCAAGCACCTCGCCGCAGTCGAGCGCTGGTGGTTCAGCATCGACTTCGCAGCACGCGACGTCGCGCCGCCGTGGCCTGAAGGTACGACGCAGAA
>CADCUO010000063.1 GCA_902805915.1 uncultured Propionibacteriaceae bacterium
ACCGATGGTCACGGGCACAACGGCAACGGGCACACCGGCAACGGCAACGGGCATCACCACATCGAGAACCACATAGAGCCGGAGTCGGAGCGGGGCGCAGCCGCGCTGCTTCCTGAGCCTGGACAGCGTCGCAACAGCTGACCGCGTCGGCGGCCCGCCACCCTCCCGGTGGCGGGCCGTTGGCTTGTCCGGTGCTCCGACAGGGCAGGAGCAACGGTGTGCGTTCGGTCACTTCTTGCGCCGACCCGCCAACGATTCTGCCTCCTGCGGCGTTGACCAAGGCGGACTGGTGCTGACCAGACGGACCTGACTCAATCGAACTTGTTAGAGGACAATGGCTTACCAACACACCTCACGACCAGCACACGGCAGGCCGGGCACAGCGGAGGGATCGGCCGTCCAGCAGATCGACCATGAACCCCTCACCGACCGGGCCTCGCAGGTCGACCCAGAACCGAAGAAATCCGACTTCTCCCTGAGCCAGATCGTGGGCGGTGCGCTGGCGGCCATGGCAGCTGCTGCGGTCGGTTCCCAGCTGGGTATGGCAGGCACCATCATCGGGGCTGCGCTCGCCAGTGTGGTCGCCGGTGTGGTCGGCGCCGCGTACAACGCGTCTGTGCGGCACACCCAGCAAAGGGTGCGGACCGTGTTCTCGGCCGGCAGCGCGCGGATCCCGCGGGACACGGTCTCGGTTCAGCGTTCCCTTCCGAGGGTGGTATCCGCGCGGACCAGACCCAGGCTTCCCTGGAAGCCGGTGCTTGCTGCCGCGGCGGGCGCGTTCGTACTAGCAGCTGTGGCGATCACCGGCATCGAGCTGGTGGCGGGTAGCGCTCTGTCCGGCGGCGACGGAACCACTGTGGGTCAGGTGAGCCGCCCGGAGCGGCCCAAGCCTGCTGACCCATCCGAGGAACAAAGTGCGGACCCGACTACGGCGGCCACGCCGTCACAGTCAGCATCCGCCGAGCCCACTCCCCCGGACGCGTCGGCCAGTCCGGCCCCGACGGGGCAACCCACACCTCCGCTGAGCAGCGAGACGGCCCCCACCGGATCCGCTCCCCCATCAGCCGAAGCACCGGCTCCCAGACCATCGTCCACGGCGCCAACTCACGTCAACCCCGAGCTGTCGGAACCGACGGCGACGGAGCCAAGCCGGCCCGACCCGACCGAGACCGACCCGACGACCACCCAGGACCCAGATACCGGCGCGGGCTCCGGTTAGGGCACCGTCGCGTGCCGGGGCAGCCAGCCGGCGTTCTGAGCGGCCCCGCTGTCACACCGTCGGCACCCAGTGGTCGGCGGGCACCCGTTCGGCCTCTTTGGGCGGTGGCGGCGGCGTCCCGTCACCGAAGGGACGCCCACCCAGCTGCTCGCGGTGGTGGGGTGTCAGCCAGTTGCTCAGTTCCGGACCCTTGGGCACGATCTGGGTCGGGTTGATGTCGATGTGCACGATGTAGTAGTGCTGCTTGATCTGCACGAAGTCAGTCGTGTCGCCGAAGCCCGGCGTCTGGAAGAGGTCACGCGCATAGGCCCACAGGACCGGCATCTCCGACAGCTTGCTCCGGTTGCTCTTGAAGTGGCCGTGATAGACCGGATCGAAGCGCGCGAGCGTGGTGAAGAGCCGCACATCCGCCTCGGTGATCGTGTCCCCCACCAGATAGCGCTGGTTCTCCAGCCGGTCCGACAACCAGTCGAGCCGGTCGAACAGTCGGTCGTACGCACGCTCGTACGCCTCCTGCGAGCCCGCGAACCCACAGCGGTAGACACCGTTGTTGACGTCGCGGAACACGAGCTCGGAGACGTCGTCGATCTCGTCCCGCAGCCTGTCCGGATACAGCTCCGGAGCCCCCTCCCGGTGGAACTCTGTCCACTCGGTGGAGAAGTCAAGGGTCATCTGCGCATAGTCGTTGGTCACCACGGCTTTGGTCGGGATGTCAACCAGGGCAGGGACTGTGATGCCGCGATCGTAGTCGGGGACTCGGGCAAGAAAGGCCTGCTGCAGCCGCTCGTACCCGAGCACCAGGTCGACACCGCCTGGGTCGAGGTCGAAGGTCCAGCTGCGCTTGTCGTGGGTCGGGCCACACATCCCCATGGAAATCGCGTCCTCCAGGCCCAGCAGCCGCCGGACGATGACGGCGCGGTTGGCCCACGGGCAGGCCCGGGCCACGATCAGCCGGTACCGGCCCGCCTCCACCGGGTACCCGTCGGAGCCGTCGCGGGTGATCCGGGTCGGGATGTAGTTGGTGTCGCGGTTGAACTCGGCACCGTTGGTGACGTACGCACCCTTGGTCGAGTGCTCATCAGGCCTGGTCTGCTGCTCGGTTGCCGCTTGGTTGGTCACGGGGTTCAGCGTACAGCCGGCGGTCTTCGGGGCTGCGGTACCGCTGGCCGGCATGAGGGCCGACAACGACGCCCACAGTGCGTGCCCGGCGGCCGACGGCGGGGCCGACGGCGGGGCCGACAGCATGCATTGCGGTGTCTGCAGCGAACCCTGTCACACTGGTCACCCCATCCTGGCCGGAACTGGTCACCGACTCCGGGAGCTGGACCATGACTGCGCCCAAGCGGCACGCCCCCAGGCCTGAGCACAGCCCTGCCACCATCCGTCGGTGGCGACGCCACCTAGCCGACGAGCGGGCGGAGGCCGCCGTCTACCGTGACTTGGCCGGGCGACGAACCGGTGAGGAGCGGGACATCCTGCTGGCGCTCGCCGAGGCGGAGAAGCGTCACGAGGAGCACTGGCTGGCCTTGCTCGGGGACCAGATCGGACGACCGCTGCGGGGGGATGTCCGCACTCGGCTGCTCGGCTGGCTGGCGCGCCGGTTCGGGTCGGTCTTCGTGCTTGCTCTGGCGCAGCGCGCTGAAGCCCGGTCGCCTTATGAAGGCGATGAGGACGCCACCCCGCAGATGGCCGCGGACGAACGAATCCACGAAGAGGTGGTCCGTGGCCTCGCGGCGCGCGGCCGGAGCCGGCTCTCGGGCAGCTTCCGAGCGGCCGTGTTCGGCGCGAACGACGGACTGGTCAGCAACCTCTCGCTCGTGGCTGGAGTGAGCGCCAGCGGCGTCTCCAACTCCATCGTGCTGCTCACCGGGCTCGCCGGTCTGCTGGCCGGGGCCTTGTCCATGGGGGCCGGCGAGTACGTCTCCGTACGTTCTCAGCGGGAGCTGTTGGAGGCCTCCAACCCGGCCCCCGATACCCAGCGGGTGCTCCCGCAGCTGGACGTCGACGCCAACGAGCTCGCGCTGCTGTACCGGGCCCGCGGCATGGATCCGGCCGAGGCGGAGCATCATGCCGCCGAGGTCCTCGGCAGCCTGACCGCGGGCCTGGCCACACCCCGGGTGGACGTCGATGTCGACGTACACGAGGCGGTCGGTACCGGGCTGGGCGCGGCCGTGTCCAGCTTCTGCTTCTTCGCCTCCGGGGCTGTGGTGCCCGTGCTGCCGTACCTGTTCGGTCTGGAGGGCCTGACCGCGGTGGTCGTCGCCGCGGTCCTGGTCGGCCTGACACTACTGGCCACCGGAGCGGTGGTCGGTCTGCTGTCCGGCGCTTCGCCGTTGCGGCGCGGGATCCGCCAGCTGCTGATCGGCTACGGCGCGGCGGCGGTCACGTACGCGCTGGGTCTGTTAGTCGGCACCGGCGGCCTCTGACCTCGCCCGGTCCGGCCGTTGGGTGGGGTGGCGGTGACCCGACACCTCAGCACCGGCGTGCCGGGCCATGGTCAGCGTCTCAACGAACGGATACAGCATGGCCGCTGCCAGCACGACGAAGGCGAAATGGTAGTGGCTGGTCACGCTGTCTGAGCCGCTGGCCCCGCTGGCCAGCCGCAGGGCCAGCGCCCCGAACGCCACCCCCAGCCCGCCCGCCAGCTGGGCCACGGTGGCCGAGAAGGTGTTGGCCCCAGCCAGACCAGCCTGGTCGATGTCAGCGAACTGCACGGAGTTGTACGCCGTGAACCCGACGGAGCGGCAGGCGCCGCTCACCAGCAGCACGGCAGCGGTCACCGCTAGCGGGGTCGCAGCGGTGATCAGGGCGCAGGCCAGGAAGGTCAGCGCCGAGCCGAGCGTGCTGGCCAGGATCACGGTACGGAACCCGAACCGTCTGATCAGCGGGGTGGTGGTCGGCTTTATGGCGATATTTCCGATTAACACCGCCATCACCATCAGACCAGCCCGGACCGGTGTCCAGCCGAAGGCTTCCTGGAACATCAGCGGCAGCAGGAACGGTACGGCGCTGATCACCAGCCGGTAGACCCCTCCGCCGGTGTTCGACAGCCGATAGGTGGCGATCTTCAGCAGCGACAGGTCGAACAAGGGATGGTCCTGGCTGCGCATCCAGCGGACGGCGAGCCCGGCCAGCAGCACCGCCACCGCGACCCCGGCGACCGCCCACGGCCACCGGTTCGGGTCACCGATCTGCTCCATGCCCAGCACCAGGGCAACTGTCGCCGACGCGAAGAACCCGAATCCGACCCAGTCCAGCCCCGGCACACTGTGGGTTTGTAGTCGGGGCACGACCCTCGACGCGACCACCAACGCCACCACGCCGAGCGGCACGTTGATCAGGAAGATCCAATGCCAGGAGGCGTAGGTGGTGATCAGTCCGCCCAGCGTGGGGGCAAGAACCGGAGCGACCAGCCCTGGCCACGTCAGGTACGCGATCGCCGGCAGCAGCTCGCTCTTCCGGGTCGCGCGGAGCACCACCAGCCGTCCGACCGGAACCATCATCGCCCCGCCAAGACCCTGCAGCACGCGGGTCAGGCACAGCATCAGCAGGCTGGGGCTGAGCGCGCACAAGCCGGAGGCGACGGTGAAGATGACGATGGCGAGACAGAAGATGCGGCGGGCGCCGAACCGTTCCGCCAGCCATCCACTGGCCTGGATGCCCACCGCTACCGCCAGCAGATAGCTGGTCATGGCGGCGTTGATGGCCACGGCCGGCACGCCCAGGTCGGACGCCATCCGGGGCGCGGCGGTGGCGATGATGGTGCCGTCCAGGTTCTCCATGAAGAAGGTGGCGGCTACCAGCAGTGCCAGCGGCCGGTTGAGTCCTGGCCCGGGCTGCTCTGGCCCACCCTGTGCTGCCTGGGATCGGTCCTCAGCAGGCACGTCAACCCTTCGATGCTCGGAACGGAACGACTGCGCCTCACCGAGCTGGCTGAGGCGTCGCTTCAGCCAGCACGGTACTACCGGTCCGCGAGCCGTGCTGTTCCCGCTCACCTCGGGCGGGCCGTGGCAGCGGCGATCTCGGCGATTCCAGGAATCGTGCCCTCGTGCTCGCTGCTGGCCCCGACACGCCGCCGATCGGGCACTGGTGGGGCGATGAGGGGCAACTATCTGGACTTCTCAGCCAGCGCCTGTGCTGGACATGGCTGCGACTGCTGGGTCTCACGGGACACAATGGGTCAGTGCGTTTTCTGACGACTCCTCCAGCCCATGACCTGACCTACTCCGATGTCTTCATGGTCCCTCGCCGCTCGGCCCTGACCTCGCGGCTGGAGGTCGACCTGACCAGCACCGACGGGATCGGCACCACCCTGCCGCTGGTGGTGGCCAACATGACCGCGATCTCCGGTCGCCGGATGGCGGAGACGGTGGCCCGGCGTGGCGGCGTTGCGATCATCCCGCAGGACATCCCGGCCGATGTGGTGGCGGAGGTGGTCGGCAAGGTGAAGCGGGCCCACACCGTCTTCGACACTCCCGTTTCGGTCACTCCACACAGCACGGTGGGCGAGGCCATGTCGTTGCTGTCCAAGCGAGCGCACGGCGCTGTTGTGGTGGTCCAGGACGGCTGCCCGGTCGGTACGGTCAGCGAAGCCGACGCGACCGGGGTCGACCGCTTCGCCCAGGTACACGAGGTGATGTCGTCGGACATGCTGGTTCTACCGCCGGACACTTCGCCGGTCGACATCTTCGATGCCCTGTCGCGTCGGCATCTCGGGGTCGCCCTGATCTGTGAGGGTGACCAGCTGCTCGGCGTGATGACGCGTAAGCACGCTCTCCGGTCGACCCTCTACCAGCCCGCCGTCGACCCGGCCGGCAAGTTGATCATCGGTGCCGCAGTGGGGATCAACGGTGACGTCGCCCGCCGGGCAGAGGCGCTGCTGAACGCGGGCATCGACGTACTCGTGGTCGACACCGCCCACGGACACCAGGACAAGATGCTCCAGTCCTTGAAAGCGGTCCGGGAGCTTCGCGACCGGTTGGCCGACGTCGGTGGACGCAGCATCCCGCTGGTAGCGGGCAACGTGGTGGCCGCCGACGGGGTCGATGACCTGGTTCAGGCCGGCGCCGACGTCATCAAGGTGGGCGTCGGTCCGGGCGCCATGTGCACCACCCGGATGATGACCGGTGTCGGCCGGCCGCAGTTCAGCGCCGTGCTGGAGTGCGCCTCAGCGGCCCGGGCGGCCGGCAAGTCCATCTGGGCCGACGGCGGCGTCCGTTACCCGCGAGACGTCGCCCTGGCGCTGGCCGCGGGCGCGGGCAGCGTGATGATCGGATCCTGGTTCGCGGGGACGCTGGAGAGCACCGGCAACCTGCTGACCGACGCTGAGGGCCGTACCTACAAGGAGTCCTACGGGATGGCCTCGGCCCGGGCAGTGAAGCTGCGGACCAAGGACTCCTCCGAGTTCGGCCGTGCCCGCGCCGGTCTGTTCGAGGAGGGCATCTCCTCCTCCCGGATGTACCTCGACCCCGAGCGACCAAGCGTTGAGGACCTCATCGACTCGATCGTTGCGGGAGTCCGAAGCAGCTGCACCTACGCGGGCGCCGCCACCTTGGAGGAGTTCCACCAGCTCGCTGTCGTCGGGGTGCAGTCCCACTCCGGGTACGACGAAGGGCGGCCGTTGCACGCCAGCTGGTAGTCGGGGCTACCGGCGACCAGACCGCATCGCCTGCTCTCCCGCCGGTAGGTTGACCGGTGTCAACGAGTTCGAGCTGAGGAGATGCAGATGGCTGAACATACGGCTGCGGTGTCCATCCTGTCCGACGCTTTCGGGCGGGTGCACGACCTCGTCGGTGAGGTCACTACCGGGCTGACCGAGCCAGTGGCGACCTATCGCCTCCACCCTGAGGCGAACACGGTGGGCTGGCTGGTCTGGCATCTGAGCCGGGTCCAGGACGACCACGTCGCCGACGCGGCAGGCACGGACCAGGTGTGGCCACTCTGGCGGGACAGGTTCGGGCTGCCGTTCGACGACTATGCGACGGGCTACGGCCAGACACCCGAAGAGGTGGGCGCCGTCGAGGTCACCGGTGAGCTGCTGGCCGGCTATCACGCCGAGGTGCACCGGGCGACAGCGCGGTACCTGGAGTCGGTGACCGCCGCCGAGCTGGAACGTGTCGTGGATGACAGCTGGGATCCGCCCGTGACGGTGAGCGTTCGGCTGGTGAGTGTGATCAGCGACTGCCTGCAGCACCTCGGTCAGGCGGCATATGTCCGTGGGCTGACCGAGCGAGGCTGAGCCGTCCGCGGTCAGGTGCGGGCGAACCGCTTGGCGTTCCGCGCCTGTGCCTTGGCCCGCTCCACCTCACGGTCCTTGGGCGGTGCGGTGCTGACCAGTGCCTCCAACAGATGCTCCGTGGCGTGCGCGACTTCATGCACGGCGCGGTTGAAGGCTTCCTCATTGGCCTTCGACGGCTTGGTGGTGCCGGCGAGCTTGCGTACGTACTGCAGAGCGGCGTCATGCACCTCGTCATGGGTCGCCGGCGGTTCGACGTTGTGCAGTGGGCGGATGTTTCGACACATGACTCGACGATAACCCTCAGTGAGCGTGTTCGCCGCGGTAGAACTCATAGATCCAGCCGGTGGCCGTCACCGTGCCCAGACCGAAGCCCAGCAGGGCAAGCCACCAGCCGAAGACCGGGGAGAGCCCGATCAGGCAGAGGGTGAGGGCGACGAACAGCGGCCAGATGCTGTGTGGGGGAAAGAACCCCAGCTCCCCGGCGCCCTCGGCGATCTCGCCGTTCTTCTTGTCTTCGGGCCGCGGATCAATCCGCCGCGCGATCAGCGCCAGGTAGCCAGAGATCATCAGCACGAGGAAGAAGGCCAGGATGAGGGCGGCAGTACCGGTCGGGTCCTTGCTGAGCAGCCAGTAGATCGGGGTGACCACCAGGAAGAAGATGGCCAACGCCCCGAACATCCACGCCTCGGCCTTCATCGCTTCCCTTCCGGACCGCTCTTGTCCTGGTCGCCGGACTCACCGACCACGTCCTCGGACCTACCGGCAGACCTGGCTTGCAGCTCCTCGACTCGGCCCTCGTCCTCGCCGGCGTCGATCAGGCCATCCCTTTCGGCGACGTTGTCCCCGTACTCGGCCAGCGACACCTCCGGGTGGTGCAGGTCGAACGCCGGCGACTCCGAACGGATCCGGGGGATGGAGGCGAAGTTGTGCCGCGGCGGCGGGGACGAGGTGGCCCACTCCAGCGAGCGGCCCCAGCCCCACGGGTCATCGGTGTTCACCAGCGGGTTGTTGCGCGACTTCCACACATTCCACAGGAACGGCAGCATCGACGCCCCGAGCAGGAACGCGCCGGCGGAGGAGATCTGGTTCAGCACCGTGAACCCCTCATTGGGCAGGTAGTCGGCGTAGCGGCGCGGCATGCCCTCGGCGCCCAGCCAGTGCTGCACCAAGAAGGTGGTGTGGAAACCGATGAAGAGGGTCCAGAAGTGGATCTTGCCCAACGTCTCATCGAGCATCCGACCGGTGAACTTGGGCCACCAGAAGTAGAAGCCGGCGAACATCGCGAACACCACCGTGCCGAACACCACGTAGTGGAAGTGCGCGACGACGAAGTAGCTGTCGTTGAGATGGAAGTCCAGTGGCGGGCTGGCCAGGACGACCCCGGTTAGACCACCGAACAGGAAGGTGACCAGGAAGCCGACGGCCCAGAGCATGGGTGTGTCCATCGACACGTTCCCGCCCCACATCGTGCCGATCCAGTTGAAGAACTTCACCCCGGTCGGGACGTCGATCAGGAAGGTCATGAACGCGAAGAACGGCAGGCTCACCGCTCCGGTCACATACATGTGATGGGCCCACACCGCCACCGATAGGGCGCCAATGGTCAGCGTTGCGCCTACCAGGCCGACGTAGCCGAAGATCGGCTTCTTGCTGAACACCGGCAGCACTTCGGTGATGATGCCGAAGAAGGGCAGCGCGATGATGTAGACCTCAGGATGGCCGAAGAACCAGAACAGGTGCTGCCACAGGATCGGGCCACCGTTCGCGGTGTCGAAGACGTGCGAGCCGAGGTTGCGGTCTGACTCGAGCACCAGCAGCGCGGCGGCAAGGATCGGGAACGCGATCAGCACCAGGATCGAGGTGACCAGGATGTTCCAGGTGAAGATCGGCATCCGGAACATGGTCATGCCGGGCGCCCGCATGCACAAAATCGTGGTGACGAAGTTGACCGATCCCAAGATGGTGCCGAGGCCGGCCAGGTACAGGCCCATGATCCACAGGTCGCCCCCGACACCGGGCGAGTGCACCGCGTCGCTGAGCGGGGTGTAGGCGTACCACCCGAAGCTGGCCGCGCCGTCAGGTGACAAGAACCCGGAGCTGGCGATGATGCCACCGAAGAGGAACAGCCAGAACGACAGCATGTTCAGCCGGGGGAACGCCACGTCGGGTGCACCGATCTGCAGCGGCATGATCGCGTTGGCGAACCCGGCGAACAGCGGGGTGGCGAAGAGCAGCAGCATGATCGTGCCGTGCATGGTGAAGAACTGCGCGTACGTCTCCCGGGACAGGTACTGCAGCCCCGGAAACGCGAGCTCGGCCCTGATACCGAGCGCCAGTACGCCACCGAAGAGGAAGAAGCCCATCGAAGCGACGAAGTACAAGGTGCCGATCACCTTGTGGTCGGTGGTGGTGATCCACTTCCACGAGATGGTGCCAACCCTGCGACGCGGTGTGGCTATCTCAGCCTCGGTGATTGCTCGTTCCAAAGTGGTCATCGCTCGCCTCCTTCGGGCTGAGGAAGTCTAGCCTGGAGTTCGCCGGTCTGGCCTTTAGCGGCCAGCCCTTTCAGGTAGGCGGCGTACTCCTCCGGGCTGACGACGTGGACGTTGAACAGCATCGCCGAGTGGTATGTACCGCAGAACTCGGTGCACTTGCCCGCGAAGACGCCCTCCTTGGTGGGGGTCATCTCGAAGTTGTTGGCCCGTCCGGGAATCACGTCGAGCTTGAAGGCGAACGCCGGAACCCAGAACGAGTGGATCACATCGGGGGAACCGAGGTTGAAGTGGACGGTTTCCCCGACGGGGAGGTACAGGTCGGGGGTCTTGACGATGGTGCCGACCTCGTAGACGTCGGTTCCGACGGCGGGGTTGTCGGCTTCCTTGTAGTTGAAAGTCCACGACCACTTCTGGCCCGTGACATTGATGGTGTGAGCCGGATCCGGCGTCTTGGCCAGTACCTGGTTCTGGATGGCGATCGTGTAGTAGAACAGCACCCCGATGATCACGAACGGAGCCAGCGTGTACAGCACCTCCATCGGCAGGTTGTAACGGTTCTGGGGCGGGACCTGGTCGTTGTCGGTCCGCTTGCGGTACCGCACCACCGCCCAGATGATCAGACCCCAGACGAAGACCCCGACCAGGCCGGCGGCGATCCAGGTGTTCACCCAGAGCGTGTGGACCCCTTCAGCACGGTCACTGGCGGCCTCTGGCAGACCGAGCCGCTTCAGCGCCCCCACATCGCCGGCGCTGCACCCGGACAGAAGTAGCGCAGTGCTCACCGACACGGATGCCAGCCCGAGACGGACCGCCCGTACCCGGCGGGTCAACCGACCGGAAGTTGCGGGCAATTTCTCAATGCCACCCACGTCGCGCCTCTCCTAAGAAGTTCCAGGGCAGCTGGCCACCGGAGGAAAGAATCGCGGTGCCAGTCAACTCTTAGGCATCACCCTAACCCAAGGCACCCCACCCCGACCGAGGGGCTGGAGATGCGTTCAGGACGTGGAAACAAAGAGCCCCCTGCCCCCGGACTCGGTGGGGGCAGAGGGCTCTTCGAGCTGGAGAACCGGCTCAGTGGAAGCTGTCTCCACAGGCGCAGGAGCCGGTCGCGTTGGGGTTGTCGATGGTGAAACCCTGCTTCTCGATGGTGTCCACGAAGTCGATCCGCGCACCCATCAGGTACGGGGCGCTCATCCGGTCGGTGACGACATTCACGCCACCAAAGCCTCGGACGACATCGCCCTCGAGGTTCCGCTCGTCGAAGAACAGCTGGTAGCGCAGGCCGGAGCATCCACCGGGCTGTACTGCCACCCGGAGGGCCAGGTCGTCGCGACCTTCGCTCTCCAGCAGCGCCTTCACCTTCGCGGCTGCCACGTCACTGAGCAGGACGCCGTCGGCGACAGGAGCCTCAACGGTGGGCTGGTCGGTTGCAGTCATATCTGTTCTCCCAGGGTGCGATTCGATCGGGCCGTCTGTCCTAGCAGCGGAGCTGTCCGCTGTTATTCCGAACGCGGCCAAGTCTAGAGGGGGACTCCGCTCAGGCAAAACACCGTGAGCACGGGCGAGATCTCCGGACTCATTCAGCGTCACCATTGCCAGGAGCGAGCCACCCTGGATGCCACCGCCGCCAGCTGCTCCGCGGTGACATCGCCGCCGACGGGCCGGTCCGTCGAGGACGTCCCGACCGGGTAGGCGGCCTCGATCCCCATCGTGCGCATCTCACGCCCTCCGATTAAGACCTCCCCAGCCACCACGATGCAGGGACGCAGCGCCTCAGCGGCGACCCGAGCGGCCTCTGCCACCACACCGCCGCCCCTGGTCGCGAAGTCGAAGACACTGCACCCGGTCACCAATAGGTCTGCGGCCCGTACCGAGGCGGCGGAGCCGGCTGACTGGAACGCCAGGGCGGGCCCGCTGGTCAGCCGACCACCGAGCGCCAGTACTGCAAAGCCCACACCGCCACCGGCCCCGGCGCCCGCCAGCCGGGCAGCGGGCTCCCCCACCAGCCTGGCCAGCTGCTCCAGGGCTCCATCGGTGGCAAGCAGTTGGGCTGGGTCCAGCCCGGCGGCCCGGCCGCGCAGGGAGGTGATCCCGCGCAAGCCGAGCAGCGGCTGAGACAGCTGGTTCGCGGGCACCACGCCGACCAGCGCGGCTGATCCGAGTAACCGACGCACAGCTTCGATATCTATCCGGGTGATGCTGGCCAGCCCGGCTACGCCGCCGGTCAAGTCAACATCGGCGGTCGCCCCCAGCCCGGCCAGCAGACCGGCTCCCCCATCATGGGTATCCACTGCGGCACAGTCCAGCAGGATTCGCGACACCGGCGCAGCGCTGTGCTGCAGCACATACCTGACCGCAGCCCCCAGCCTGACTGAGCTGGCGGTGAGTGGAATGGCGGCATCAGCGGACGGCTCGCCTTCCGCCACGGCAATCACCACTGAGCCGCCGGACTCCGCCCAGCTCAGCAGCCCGTCCGCCAGCACGCCCGAGACCAGCTCGACACCCCAGCTGTCGGCGACCGCCTGGGGGAAGCCGCCGCCAGCATCCCCGGCCGGTACGACGGTGACCGAGGCGTTCGTCCAGCCCGACGCAAGGACCGCGCCTGCCTGTGCCGAGGACAAGGATCCGATCGCGTCCGTCGCCACCACCACCCGCATGGGCGCATCTTCGCAGGCCAGCAGGCGCCAGCGCCGGCAGGATGTCATGCCCGCGGGTTCACGGCCTGGTAGATGTCAGAGGCTGGTGGAACCGTGGCGGCCATGACCGACACCGCTGGAAGTGGCAGCAACCCGCTGGCCGTGGACTGGACCGATGAGCTGAGCAAGCAGCTCTCCTGGCACTGGGACCACCAGATACGTCCCCGGCTGCAGGGGTTGACCGACGCCGAGTACTTCTGGGAGCCGGTGCCCGGTGCCTGGAGCGTGCGACCGCGAGGCTCGGGGGCGGCGATGGAGGTCGGCGCCGGTGACTACATCCTTGACTTCGCGCGGCCGGAGCCGGTACCGCCACCCGTGACCACGATCGCCTGGCGGTTGGGCCACATCCTGGTGGGGGTCCTCGGCGCCCGGAACGCCACCTACTTCGGTGGCCCGCTGACCTCCTATGAGTCCTACCGCTACCCGGGCACGGCGGACCAGGCCCTGACCGAGCTGGATGTGGCGTACCAACGATGGATCAACGGAGTCCGCTCGCTGGACAGCAACGCTCTGGCGGAGCGGTGCCAAGAGGCAGGCTTCGAGTCGGACTCGATGGCTGCGCTTGTCCTGCACATCCACCGGGAGATGATTCACCACTGCGCCGAGGTAGCCCTGCTTCGTGACCTCTACGCTCACCAGCCGAACCAGCCTTGACCGGCGCAGGTTCGGTCAGCCTGGGATCAGGCCTTCCCCAGATGCATTCAGCAGCTCCCGGACATCGGCGACGCTGGAGTCCGACGCCGGCAGGATCAGGTCCGAGTCGACGAGCTCCTCGTCTGGAACCGGGGTGCCAACCGTGCGCACCTCGCTGAGCATGTTGTGCAGGGCCTCGGCCAGCGCGGCCTCGTCACTGTTCGCGACTGCCTTCTCGATGGCGTCGTCCAGCCTGTTGAGGTCGGACACATGGTCGTCCCCCAGCTGCCACTGGCCCTCGCCCAGGATCCGAACGATCATCGCGCGTCTCCCTGGTTCGGCTGGACCGGCGCCGCCGGAGCGTTGGGGTCGTACTGCTGCGGGGCGGCGTACCCAGTGTTCGGGGCCGGCTGCTGGGCGGGCTGACCTTCGATGGCCGGCGCGGCGGCGGCAGGGCCCGCTCCGATCGAGGCACGCATCCGCGCCAGCTCGCTCTCCACGTCAGAGGTTGAGGCCAGCTGCTCCAGCTCGAGGGTGATGTCGTCCTTGCTCGTCCCGGTGGGGTCGTCCAGAGCGCCGCTGGCCAGCAGCTCGTCGATGGCCCCGGCTCGCGCCTGCATCTGAGCGGTCTTGTCTTCAGCCCGTTGGATCGCCAGGCCGACGTCGCCCATCTCTTCGCTGATGCCGGAGAATGCCTCGTTGATCCGGGTCTGCGCCTCGGCGGCCGAGTAGGTCGCCTTGATCGTCTCCTTGCGGGTACGAAAGGAGTCCACCTTGGCCTGCAGCCGGCGGCTGGCTGAGGTCAGCTTCTCCTCTTCGCCGAGCATCTCTGCGTCCTCGGCCAGCAGGTCGGCCAGCTGCTGCTGAATGCCGGACCGTCGGCTGAGAGCCTCCCGAGCCAGGTCCTCACGACCCACCTCGAGGGCCTTCTGAGCCTGCTGGGTGAGCTTGTCCGCCTGGGTGGTCAGCCCATTGGCTTGGAGCTCGACCCGCTTGCGGCTGGTCGCGACATCGGCAACACCACGGCGCACCTTCTGCAGCAGCTCCAGCTGTCGCTGGTAGGAGTAGTCCAAGGTCTGGCGGGGGTCCTCCATCTTGTCCAAGGCCTTGTCGGTCTTGGCGCGGAAGATCAAGGAGATGCGCGAGAATATGCCGCTCATGAGGTGTCAGCTGGTCCTTCCGGATTCAGGCGTGCGCGAAATACCGTGAGTGATCGTTGCGAATCACAGTATGCCCGTCATGGTAATGAGGTCACGCTGGCATCGACCCGAAGTTTCCCATTTGGGTTGGTCCCCTGAGACAATCCAGGGACACGCACACCATCCCCGGGGGACGTCTCGCACGGCTGTCCCCGGGCTGGGACGACGCCGACCAGCGAGAGGCACCTGTGGCAAGCATCCGACGGACCACCCCGGCAGAGCCCGAGCCTGAGCCCTCCCCCGAGGTGCGGCCGACACGTAGCGGGCCGCCGAAGAAAGCCCGTCCGACCCCTACCCGCAAAGAGGCCGAAGCGGCTCGGCGGCAGCGGTCCACCCGCGTCATGACCAAGAAACAGGCACGAAAGGAGGCGGCCCGCGCTTCCCGAGCCAACCGGATGAGGGTGCTGAGCGCGCGCGAGTCGGTGCCGGAGAGGGCGTTGCTGCGGGACTACGTCGACGCCCGGTTTAGCCTGGGCGAGCTGCTGCTGCCCAGCCTGGTAGTTATCCTCGCCACATCCTTTCTGAGCCGGATCGCCCCCTCGCTCGTCGTGATCAGCACCATCGCGATGTACCTGTTCATTGTGTTGGTGATGCTCGACGTGTCTTTCATGTGGCGCGGCTTCAAGAAGCTGCTCGCCAAGCGGCTGCCGAACGCGTCCCCCAAAGGGTTGCTGATGTACGGGATGAACCGCTGCATCCAGATCCGTCGGTTCCGCATTCCCCCTCCCCGGGTCAAGCGCGGCGACACCTTCTAGCAGGATGAGCGCCGACGCCTGCCCCGGGATGAGCAGGCGTCGACTGCGGTGCCCGAGAGGGGTACCGGCAACCCACGAAGGGACACCATGGAGTTCAGATACCTCGGCAACAGCGGCCTCAAGGTCTCCGAGATCAGCTACGGCAACTGGGTCACGCACGGCTCCCAGGTGGAGGCCGACCGGGCCACCGCCTGCGTACGGGCAGCACTCGACGTCGGCATCACCACATTCGACACCGCGGACGCCTACGCGAACACCAAGGCCGAGGTCATCCTCGGTGACGCACTCGCCAGCGAGCGGCGGGAGAGCCTGGAGATCTTCACCAAGGTCTACTTCCCGACCGGTCCCGGTGGACCGAACGACACCGGCCTGTCACGCAAGCACATCTGCGAGTCGATCAACGGGTCGCTCAAGCGGCTGAAGACCGACTACGTCGACCTCTACCAGGCTCACCGGTATGACTACGAGACGCCGCTGGAGGAGACGATGCAGGCCTTCGCCGACGTCGTGCGGGCCGGCAAGGCGCTCTACATCGGCGTCAGCGAGTGGACTCCGGAACAGCTCCGAGCCGGGCACGCCCTCGCCACGGAGCTGAAGATCCAGCTGATCTCCAACCAGCCGAAATACAACGCGCTGTTCCGGGTGATCGAGCCGGAGGTGATCCCCACCTGTCAGGAGCTGGGTATCAGCCAGGTCGTCTTCTCCCCCATCGAGCAGGGGATCCTGACCGGCAAGTACAAGCCCGGGCAGCCGGTGCCGGAGGGTTCTCGGGCCACCGACGAGACCGGCGGCGGCGCCAACTTCATCAAGGGGCTGCTGACCGATGAGACGTTGACGCGGGTCCAGCAGCTGGCCCCGCTGGCAGAGGCTGAAGGGCTGACCATGGCACAGCTTGCCGTGGCCTGGGTGCTGCAGAACGACAACGTGGCCTCTGCCATCACGGGGGGCTCCCGGCCGGAGCAGGTCAAGGACAATGCCGCCGCAGCGGGAAAGAAGCTGTCGGCGGAGACCATGACCGGCATCGACGACGCTCTGGGCGATGCCGTCAAGCGCGTCCCGGAGGGTTCGATGTCGCCGAAGAGCCGGCTCACCTGACCATGGCCTGGTTCTGGCAGCCGGATGTCAGTCCGAACGACGACGTCGGGGTGGAGAGGAAGTTTCCCACCCAGGGCGAGGCGGAGAGCTGGCTCGGGGAGTTCTACCCCGAGCTGCTGGAGGCCGGGGTGGGAACTGTGACCCTGTACGAGGAGGATCGCCTCGTCTACGGCCCGATGAGCCTCTCACCGGAGCCCTGAGGTAGGCAGCCACACGAAGTGGACCTGCGGCGACGTGTCCGTCTCCGTGCCGGACGGTCACCGCACCATCTCACCGGGGGTTGTCCGTCAAATCGAGAAGGCGATGTCGAAGTGAACATCAGCTTTGATGACGTCGCCGGTATTCAGGTCGCCGAGAAGGTGGCCGAGATCCAACGCAACAAGAAGTTGGCTGCACGATTGGAGGCTGACGTTGCGCGGGAAGCAGCGGAGTTGGCTAAGGGGTTAGCACCGGCCGAGGTTCCCGTGCGTGACATCGGTGAGCTCTTGGGTGTCTCATTCCAACGGGCACACCAGTTGGTCTCCACCTAGGAGGTGGTCAGGGTGTGCGCCGCACTGGTATGCACGCTTCACCGCCTGAATCGAGCAACTGGCCATGACGGATCACGCCTGTCCGCCCATGCCCCTGCGTGGCCCTCAGCTGTTCAGGATTCGGAAAGCCTGCTTGGTGATGCCTTACTACGCGGCACCAGCGTCGCAGCCGGCGCCAAAGGCATGGCCGCCGCAGGGATGCTCGGCGAGCATAGCTGGACCCGCGACGTCGACGACCTCGCCATCGGCGTATCCCCGAAGGACCAGCCCTCGTTGGAGTCGACCTAGTTGCCGTCGGCCGTACGCCGGCAGACCTCCGGCCACGGGGTCGGCGCCATCCCCAGGAACTCCTGGGTCCGGGAGGAGCTCATCTCGTACGGGCGCTCGAACATGTACGCCATCTCGTTCAGCTCCCGCATCAGCCGCGACACCCGCCCGCCTACTGCAGTCACCAGCCGCGGGTAGGAGCGAACCGCAACAGCGGGCTTCCCCTCGGCCGCGAGCACGTCGGTGAGCGCCTCCCGCTGCGTCCTCGGTGGGTTGCTCGGCGCGTGCCACACCTGGCCCCAGCTGTCCTCACGGCCCGCCACGGCGACCAGTGTGCGAGCCATGTCTATGACGTCGGTCCAGGTGTGGGGCTGGTCGGGGCTGCCCATCACCCAGGCCGTTCTCCCCTTCCGGGCTGTCGGGAGCTGTCGCGGGATGTGCCCGTTGGATCCGACGCCGGCACCTACGTAGTCTGAGCCCCGCACCTCCACCGCCCGGACGCGACCTACATGGTGGCGGGATCGGGCCTCGACCCACATGTCGGCGCGGATCCGACCCTTCCGGTCGGTCGCCCGATCCGCCTGCCCCTCCACCATGGGCTCGCTGCAAGGGCCGTATCCGTACAGGCTGGAGGCGGTCACCAGGGTCGCTCCCGAGCTCTCCGCGGCGGTCAACAGGCTCTCGGCCAACGGTGGCCACACCCGCTCCCAGATGGTGTAGTCGGCGGGGTTGGCGCAGTTGTAGAGCGCGGTCGCACCCAAGGACAGGCTGGTCAGCGTGTTGGCGTCGCTGGCGTCGGCAGCCACCTTCCCTACCCCCGAGATGTCGGGGCGCGCTCCCGACCGAGTAACCACAACCACCTCATGTCCTGCCTCGGCAAGCAGCCGCGCCGTCTCAGTGCCCACCGGGCCGGCGCCCACCACCAGATGCTTTGCAGTTTTCGTCATTCCAAGCCTCCGAAGTCTCAACGAGAGCACCGCTCTCTTTTCACTAGCATGATTGACATCACTCGGGAAAGCAAGAGCAATGCTCACATTTTTGGTCAGTGCTCTCAGTTGCTGTCAGGATGGCAGCATGAGCAGTCCCAGAACGGCCCCTGCACCGCGTACGGCCCGAGCTGTCGCCCGGGTGGAGCTCACCCGAGCGATCCTGGACAGCGCCCGCGACCAGCTGGGACATGTGGGGCCGGCGCAGCTGTCGGTCCGCGCCGTAGCCCGCGACCTTGGGATGGCCTCATCGGCCGTGTACCGCTATTTCCCCAGCCGTGACGAGCTCCTCACCGCTCTGCTGGAGCAGGCCTACAACGAGCTCGGGGCCGTGGCGGAGGAGGCGGACGCCGCGATCGAGGACCGAACCGATCTACTGCTGCGCTGGCTGACCCTCGGTCGGAGCGTCCGGGGGTGGGCTGTTGCGCACCCGCACGACTACGCGCTGCTGTTCGGCTCCCCCGTACCCGGCTACCACGCCCCGCAGAGCACCATCCAGCCTGCGACCCGGGTCACCGGCGTGCTGGCCGCGCTGCTTCGCGACATCCACGCCGCCGGGAACGCCGCCCCGGCCCAGCCACCGCTTCCGCCCCAGGTCCAACGCTCCATCACTGTGCTGCATGAGTTCGTCGGTCTTGAGGTGGACAGTCACCTGGTGCTCGCCGGGCTGTCCGCCTGGAGTGGCCTGGTTGGCGCTATCTCACTGGAGCTCTTCGGTCACCTGGTCAACGCGGTCGCCGACCACGACCCCTATTTCGAGCAGCTGCTGCTCCTGCTTCGCCCAGCGCCGGCCCAGCTGGCGGTCCGTTAAGGTCCTCAGATGCCGACGCCTGACTACATCACCCGCATCCGCCGGGTCTACGGCTCCGGTCTGCTGCTGCTGCCGGGGGTGAGTGCTGTGGTGCTGGACGGCGTACCGGGCGCGCCGCGGATCCTGCTGGGGCACCGCAGCGACAACGGGCACTGGGAGCTTCCGTCCGGCATCGTGGAGCCGGGTGAGCAGCCGGCCGCCAGCATCGTTCGGGAGGTACGAGAGGGGACCGGGGTCATCGTGGCGCCCGAGCGGCTAGTGCTGCTGACTGGCGCAGTGGACGTGGTCTATCCCAACGGGGACCAGTGCCAGTTCATCAGCATGACCTTCCGTTGCCGCTATCTGGGGGGCGAAGCGCACGTGGCCGATGAGGAGTCGACCGAGGTGCGCTGGTTCGGCCTGGCCGAGCTCCCCGAGCTGTCGGCGCGGCACCGGCGACGAGTCGAGTGCGGGCTGGCCCCAACCGGTCCCACAGTGTTCGACGTCTAAGACCCCGGACCGCGCCAGCCCGAGACCTGGTCAGGCGTGCCGCGCGGGTTCGTCCGATCCGCGCCGCCGGTCGCCGAGAAACAGCACGGCACCGAAGCCGGTCAGCAGAAGCCCGACTCCGGCGATCACCGGCTTGGCGTTGCGCGCATCCCGGGCCCGCTCCTCGTAGGTCTGACTGGACGTGCCGTCAGCCTTGGGGCAGGCCTGACCGGGCTGCATCACCTGGCCGCGGCAACTGACGTCGGGTCGCGCACCGACGGTGAACGGGTACGCCAGCACCAGCAAGCCGACCACCATCAGGATTGCATGGCCGATCCGGGACCTCGACACGCTCAGGTACCCCGGGCGCCGGCCGGAACGAACGGCGGCCGGGTCACCACAAAGGACTCCGCCCGGCCGCGGATGTCAACCGCGACCGCGTCCCCGTCGGTGAAGGCGGCGTCCAGCAGGGCCAGCGCGATCCCAGTCTTGAGCGTGGGCGAGAAGGTGCCGGAGGTGACCACTCCCACCGGGGCGCCGGCATCGTCCAGGATCGACATCCCGGGACGCGGGATGCCGCGCCCGGCCGCCCTGAGGCCACGGAGCAGACGGGCCGGACCAGCATCCTTCTCCGCTCGCAGGGCGCGGTCGCCGATGAACGTCTCCTTGTGCCAACCCACCGCCCAGCCGAGCCGCGCCTCCACTGGAGTAATCGAGGGAGAGAGGTCAGCGCCGTGCAGCGGATATCCCATCTCGGTTCGCAGGGTGTCGCGGGCGCCCAGCCCGGCAGGCCGCAGCCCGTACGACTCCCCGGCGGCGACGACCGCGTCCCACACCGCGACCGCATCCCGTGACGGCGCGACGAGCTCGTAGCCTCGCTCGCCGGTGTAGCCGGTCCGGCACACGACCAGTTCGCAGCCGTCCGGTCCGGAACCGCCCAGGACCGCGCTGCGAAAGGACATGTAGGCATGCCCACTCGGCAGGCCGGCGGCCGCCAGCACGTCATCGGAACCGGGCCCCTGGACCGCGAGCACCGCGAAGTCCTCGTGCTGGTTGGTCACCGTGACCCCGTCGGGTGCTGCCGCGGCGAGCACCGCCGCCACCTGTGCACTGTTGGCGGCGTTGGGGATCAGGAACACCTCGTCCGGCGCCTTCAGGTAGGCGATCATGTCGTCGACCACACCACCATCAGGGGTGCAGAGCAGCGTGTACTGCGCCTGCCCTGGCTGAATCTTGGCCAGGTCGTTCGTCAGGCACCGGTTCACGAAGTCGGCCGCGCCCGGCCCGGCAACGGTCAGCTTGCCGAGGTGGCTCACGTCGAACAGGCCCACGGCGGTACGGACGGCTGCGTGCTCCACCAGGACGCCGCCCCCGGCGTACTCCAACGGCATCGACCAGCCTCCGAACTCGGCGAACTTGGCGCCGGCCTCGACGTGCCGTTGATGCAGCGGCGACCTCTTCAGGCCGGGCTGCGCGATGTCCGCCACGACTGTCCAACCCTTTCCTCGACAACGGATGCGAACTTATCGCAGTGCACCCCTTCGGACCTATCGCAACGGACCGGCCCCGCCGACGGGCTAGCCTGAGACGTCACCGCGTGCCGCTCCGGATTTTAAGAGAGAAGGAAATCGACGTTGCCTGCTCCTGCACTACCTGACCTGACGCTCACCCGCTCGCTCGGACGCAACACCGACCTGCTGGTCGTTGGGCTGGCCGAGGCAGGTCCGGTCGGTGTACCTGAGACGATCAACGCTGCCTACGCCAAGCGGTACGGGCTGGGAGTCGCTGAGATGGCGACGTCGCTGGGTGCGAAGGCCACAGCCGGCTCAGCGAGCGTGCTGCCCGCAGCCGGCGACGGTCCACGGCTGCTGACCGTGGGGCTTGGCGGGGACAGCCCGAGCACTGAGGACCTGCGCCGGGCGGCCGGTGTGGGCATCCGCAAGGCCGCTTCGCTGGCCAGCGAGGCCACCTTGTCGGTGGCGGTGTCGCTCGGCAGCGAGGAATCAGAGGCGGTGCAGGCGATCGCCGAAGGTGCCCTGCTCGGCGGCTACAGCTATGCGCCGATCAGCTCGACGGCGAACCCGGCCAAGCTCGACACAATCGCCGTGATCTGTGCCGGCGCAGACCATCGTAGCGAGCTCACCGCAGCCATCCACACCGCCACTGAAGTGGCCCAAGCCGTGGCCACCGCCAGGGAGTGGGTGAACGTGCCGCCGAATCTGCTGTACCCCGAGTCGTTCGCCGAAGAGGCCCGGTCGCTGGCCAGGGACAGCCGGATAGCGGTCGAGGTGCTCGACGACAAGGCACTGGCCCGAGGCGGATACGGTGGCATTCTGGCTGTCGGCGCCGGCTCCTCCCGGCTTCCCCGGTTGGTCCGGTACAGCTATGCCCCCCGCGGAGCTGCCTTCTCCCTCGCGCTGGTCGGCAAGGGCATCACCTTCGACTCCGGCGGTCTCAACATCAAGACCAGCGACGGCATGTACACGATGAAGAGCGACATGGCCGGAGCCGCTGCAGTGCTGGCAGCCACCCACGCCATCGCCCGGCTCGGTCTCAAGATCAAGGTCACCGCGTACGCCGCGCTGGCCGAGAATCTGCCCTCCGACACGGCGTACCGGCCCTCAGACGTACTCACGATGTACGGGGGGAAGACAGTGGAGAACGGCAACTGTGACGCGGAAGGCCGACTGGTGCTGGCCGACGCTCTGGTACGAGCCAGCGAGGACAAGCCTGACCTGGTGGTGGACGTGGCGACGCTGACTGGCGCCTGTGTGGTTGCGCTGGGTGAGCGCACCGGGGGCCTGCTGAGCAACGACGAGGTGGCAGCCGACTCCATCCTGGATGCCGCGGAGTCGGCCGGTGAGGACTTCTGGCAGCTGCCCATCCCCAAAGAAATCCGGCCGAAGCTTGACTCGAAGGTGGCCGACATCCGCTCCACCACCGGCGAGCGCTTCGGTGGCGCACTCGTTGCCGCGGCATTCTTGCGAGACTTCGTCGGGCCCGACATCGCCTGGGCCCACCTTGACATCGCCGGGCCGGCATTCCACAGCGGTGAGCCGTTCGGCTACGTCGGTCCCGGTGGCACCGGTGTCGGCGTACGTACGCTCGTCGCCCTGGCCACGTCGTTGCAGGAGTAGGTGGCTGCAGGGCTGAGCAGCAGATCAAGCCCGTCGAAAAGGTTCCCCAGGGCTGTGCCCGTGTTGGTGAGCCGGGCTTGGCCGTGACCAGCCGGCTCAACCAACACGGTTGGGCGGACGCAGCCCCCACCATGCCGGGTCCGTCCTGCGAGCCCGGCCTTGACGTTCACCCACCACAGGTTCGTCACCAGCTGGCACGCCGGATTGGTACGCCCAGCAGGCTGTTCGATTCAGCGCAGGCCCGGATGCCTCTTGTTGCGCGAGTTGTAATCGCGCATCCGCTGCGGATAGCCAACGACTGCAGCGTCATAGCCGGGCACATTGAGATGCCCGGCGAAGGCATGCGCCCATTCGGGCGACGGCACCACCCTGCGGGTCCACTCGCCGTCGAATGCCACCAGCAGAAGGGTCGTCTGGGTGACGGAGGTACGCGGTTCCACGAATGCCTCAACACCCTTGTGGGTCTGGGCGAACTGGGTCAGATGCGCCACCACCGCGTCGTCCATGCCGCGGTTCTGCCCGCCGAGCGCGGCGCCGCGCCTAACCCGCTCGGCCTTGCGTTTGAACCAACCCATGCAGCCAATTATGGCGGCAGCGCCCAACAAAGCGCAGCACTCGCTGCGGCGCGGCCTGCCGGTCCACTGACAAGATGACCACCATGACGTCGGCATTCGATCTTGTCATCCTCGGCGCGGGCAGCGGCGGGTACGCCTGCGCCCTCCGGGCCGCCCAGCTGGGACTGAGCGTGGCACTGGTGGAGAAGGACCTGGTAGGTGGCACCTGCCTCCACCGCGGCTGCATCCCCACCAAGGCGCTCCTGCACGCCGCCGAGGTGGCCGACAATGCCCGCGACGGAGCACAGTTCGGCGTGCACGCCACACTGGACCGGGTGGACCTGGCCGAGGTGAAGGCATACTCCGAATCCGTGGTGGCCCGCCTCTACCAGGGTCTGATCGGGCTGGTGCGATCCAGACAGATCACCGTGGTTGACGGCGGCGGCCGGCTGGAGCTGACCGGCTCCGGCCCGCAGGTCACTGTCGGCGAGAACAGCTACCGGGGCCGCCACATCGTCTTGGCCACCGGCTCGTACTCCCGGTCCCTACCGGGCCTGAGGATCGACGGCGACCGGGTGCTGACCAGTGAGCACGCGCTGGCGCTGGAGAAGCTGCCCACGTCGGCGATCGTCATCGGCGGCGGAGTGATCGGCGTCGAGTTCGCCTCCGCCTGGAGGTCGTTCGGCGTAGACGTGACGGTGGTGGAGGCCCTGCCCCGATTGCTTCCGGTGGAGGAGCCCGAGATCTCCACAGCCTTGGAGCGCGCCTTCCGCAAGCGCTCCATCACCGCACTGACCGGGATGGCGATCACCAAGGCCGAACGCACCGCCGCTGGTATCGAGGTGACGCTGGCGGACGACAGCACGGTGGCGGCGGACCTGCTGCTGGTTGCGGTGGGTCGTGGAGCCAATACCGACGGGTTGGGATATGCGGAGTCCGGGGTGGCGATGGAGCGCGGCTTCCTCACCGTGAACGAGCGTCTGGAGACCTCCATCCCTGGAGTTCGTGCGGTCGGAGACATCGTGGCCGGATACCAGCTGGCCCACCGGGGGTTCGCCCACGGGATCTTCGTGGCCGAGGACATCGCCTACGCCGACCGGCTGCTGCCCCACCCGCCGACGCCGGTGCTGGACGAGAACATTCCCCGGGTGACCTACTCCGACCCGGAGATCGCGTCGGTGGGGCTGAGCGAGGAGGAAGCCCGGGCCCGGTACGAGCAGGTGGAGACGCTCACGTACGACCTGGGCGGCAACGGCAGGTCCCAGATCCTGCGGACCCGCGGTTTCGTCAAGCTGGTCCGACGTGGCGACGGCCCGGTGGTCGGCGTCCACATGATCGGCGCCCGGGTCAGCGAGCTGGTCGGCGAGGCACAGCTGATCACCAGCTGGGATGCCCATCCCGTCGATGTCGCTGGCCTGGTGCATGCTCACCCGACGCAGAACGAAGCCCTGGGAGAGGCCCATCTGGCGCTGGCCGGTAAGCCTCTACACAGTCATGGCTGAGCCCACCAGACCGAGGATCGAGACCGGCTGCACGCCGGACAGCCGGCTGCGACAACAGTTCGGCTTGGCCGCCGAACAGCGAAGGTCGACTGAGGCTAGGCTGAGCCCCAATCCCGAGCACCGGCAGCATTCCTAAGGAGTCTGGAGAAGACCATGTCGACTTCTGTAACACTTCCCGCCCTGGGTGAGAGCGTCACCGAAGGCACCGTGACCCGCTGGCTCAAGCAGGTCGGCGACACCGTCGAGGCGGACGAGCCGCTGCTGGAGGTGTCCACCGACAAGGTCGACACCGAGATCCCGTCGCCGACGTCCGGCGTGCTGCTGGAGATCAAGGCGCAGGAGGACGAGACCGTGGAGGTCGGCGCTGAACTGGCCGTGATCGGCGATGCCAACGAAGCCCCTGGCGACTCCGGCTCCGCTGACTCGGCTGGGGCCTCCGCCGGCGCTGCAGACCAGCAGGTCGAGCAGACGTCCGCGCCGGCATTCGAGCCGGAGCCGGCCGGCGAGCAGGACGCCTCCATCCCGGCACTGGACGAGGAGACCCCGGCGCCCCAAACCGAGGCGAAGCCGGCAGCTGGCGGCGGCACCGAGGTGGTCCTTCCCGCGCACGGCGAGAGCGTCACCGAGGGTACGGTGACGCGCTGGCTGAAGAAGGTCGGCGACACCGTCGAGGCGGACGAGCCGCTGCTCGAGGTGTCCACCGACAAGGTCGACACCGAGATCCCGTCTCCGACCTCGGGAACGCTGCTGGAGATCCGGGTCCAAGACGACGAGAGCGTCGGGGTGGGTGCCGTGCTCGCGATCATCGGCGACCAGAGCGCCGCGCCGGCTGGCGGTGACAGCGGCGGAGACTCCGGCACAGCACCGAGCGCCGCGCCCAGGCGGGAGGCTCCGCCGGAGGCCGAGCCTGAGCCCGAGCCTGAGACCCAGCCGGAGCCCGAGACGCAGGCAGCTCCCGAGGCTGCGCCGGTATCAGGGCTGTCGGAGCCGGAGGTGAGGGGCAACGACCAGAAGCAGCCGGGGACGTCGTCGACACCAACACCGAGCCGTGCACCCGACCCGGCGCCGGCTGGTGCGCCGGCCCCCACGCCGCCGACTGCGGCCACACCGTCTGCCGGCTCGGACGCCGATGCAACCTATGTCACGCCGCTGGTGCGCAAGCTGGCTGCCGAGCACAGTGTCGAGCTGAGCGCCGTCAAGGGAACCGGCGTGGGCGGCCGGATCCGCAAACAAGACGTCATCGCCGCTGCGGAAGCGGCCAAGGCGGCGCCAGCCCCGACACCCGAGGCGGCACCTGCGGCAGCCGTCGCAGCCCCGGCTGCAACAGCTACCCCGGTGGAACCCAGCACGCTGCGCGGGACGACCGAGAAGATGTCGCGGTTGCGCAAGACCATCGCCAAGCGGATGGTGGAGTCGCTGCAGACCTCCGCGCAGCTGACTACAGTCGTCGAGGTGGACCTGACCCGCATCTCGCGGCTGCGGGCACGGGTCAAGGACGACTTCTTCGCCCGGGAGGGCGTCAAGCTGTCCTACCTGCCGTTCCTGGTGAAGGCGTCGGTGGAGGCGTTGAAGGTGCACCCGAAGGTCAACTGCACCGTTGACACCGAAGCGGGCGAGATTCACTACCCCGCCGCCGAGAACATCGCCATCGCTGTCGACACTGAGAAGGGCCTGATCGTCCCGGTGATCAGGGATGCGGGTGACCTGAGCATCGCCGGGATCGCCAAGAAGACGGCCGACCTCGCTTCCCGGACCCGGTCCAACAAGCTGTCGCCCGACGACCTGGTCGGCGGCACGTTCACCATCACCAACACCGGGAGCAGGGGCGCCCTCTTCGACACCCCGATCATCAACCAGCCACAGGTGGCAATCCTGGGTACCGGTGCACTGGTCAAGCGTGCCGTGGTGATGAGCGATCCCGACCTGGGCGAGACCATCGCAGTCCGCGACATGATGTATCTCGCTCTCTCCTACGACCACCGCGTCGTTGACGGTGCGGATGCCGCCCGGTTCCTGTCCACGCTGAAGGACCGGCTGGAAGGCGGGGACTTCGGGTCCGAGTTCGGCGCCTGAGGGAACCCGGATGAGGTTTCTGGTAGCCGGCTCCTCTGGCTTCCTGGGCACGGCGCTGCAAGTGCGGCTGGCCGATGCCGGTCACGACGTCGTGCGGCTGGTTCGGCGCAGACCGGCCAGCACGCACGAGCGCCGTTGGGATCCTGACTCCGGTGACCTGGATGCCTCAGCCCTGGACGGCGTCGACATTGTGGTCAACCTTGCCGGCGCCGGCGTCTTTACCCGACCGTGGACGGAGTCTCGGCGCGCGCTCATCGTGTCGTCCCGGGTCAACACCACCCAGACGCTGGCCCGGGCGATGGCTGAGCGCGCAGCCGCAGGCACCGGTGTCGCCACGCTGATCCAGGCCAGCGGCGTCTCCCGGTACGGCACCACCTCGGGCTCCCAGCCCCACGACGAGCGGTCCCCCGCCGGCACCGACTTCCTGTCCCAGGTGGTGGTGCAGTGGGAGGCCGCCGCCCAGCCAGCGGTCGATGCGGGCGTGCGCACGGTCTTCCTCCGTACCGCGCCGGTGTTGGATCCCAGCGGTGGAGCGTTGCAGGTCATGCGGATCCCGTGGTCCCTTGGCCTGGGCGCCCAGCTCGGCGACGGTCGGCAGCACATGCCACTGGTGGGTCTGGAGGACTACCTTCGTGTCCTGGAGTGGGCCGCCGGCGACCCGACAGCGTCCGGCGCCTACAACGTGACCATCCCCAACCCCACCACCAACGCTGAGTTCACGACCACATTGGCGGCTGTCCTGGGTCGCCCCACGCTGCTGCGCGCGCCCGGGTTCGCCTTCCGTGCCGCCCTCGGCGAGCTGTCCCAACAACTGCTCGGCGACATGTACGTGGTGCCGACCCGGCTCACCGAGGCGGGGTTCACGTTCAGATCCCCCGATGTCGAGTCGACCCTTCGGTCCGCACTCAGCCGCTGAGTCGGTCGCGCCGACCGCATCGTCGAGCAGGACATGGCAGCAACGGCTGCGCGTCGGCCCTACTGTCGGCAGGCCCGGCTAGACTCCGCCGCATGAGCCTCGAATTTGTGCATCCCGGCTTGGGCAGCGAGCAGATCGACTACCTGGTGGCCTGGGATCTGCAGCGGCGGATGCACGCCGAGGTGGCGAGCGGCACGCAGCCGAACACAGTCATCCTTTTGGAACATCCCCCCGTCTACACCGCCGGC
>CADCUO010000064.1 GCA_902805915.1 uncultured Propionibacteriaceae bacterium
ACGTAGAGATGCTCCGCCCTGTGGTGGCATCGCTGACGCGACGCTGCCTATCTGCTGCCGAGCTTGCCTGGCTGGAGCAAGGCCGACCGGGAGCGGCCCGGGAGCTTCGCTTCTTCCGGCTATGGACCGCGAAAGAAGCCTATCTGAAGGCGATAGGCGTCGGTCTCGCCACGGATCCGCGACAGATCACCATCGACCACACCAGCGGTGAGCCACGGCTGCAGGGCTCAGCTGCGGAACGCTGGCGCTTCGCCTGCTCAACACCTGCGCCGGGTGTCTGCCTCACCGTGTGCGTAGGGCAGGCAGCGTGACCGAGGTTACGCTCCTTGACGTCCTCATCTCGGCAGCGCGGGCGGCGCCATCTCAGTTGATCGTGCAGGTGGACGGCGACGGCACCGAGCGGGTCCAGACCTACCAACAGCTCCTCGAAGACTCCCTGCTCATCGCGGGAGGCTTTGAAGCGGCGAACCTGGCGGTCGGTAGCCCCGTGATCCTGCTTCCCGGACGCAGCGACGACTTCCTGCCGAGCTTCTGGGGTGCGCTGGCGGCGGGCTTGGTGCCGGTACCGCTGGCACCGGTGCCAGAGAAGGTGCTTGCAGTCTGGACCCACCTCCAACAGCCACCCATCGTCGTCAACGATCTCCTGGAGCCCTCGGTACGCCGACCCTTCCTGGCCGCTGGCAACCCGAAAGCGCTGCCCGTGCTCACGACCGCGGAGTTGCAGAACGGGTCCCCCGTCACCAGGATTCACCAGCCGGCGCCGGAAGATCTCGCCTTCCTCCAGTACTCCTCCGGCAGCACCGGCGCTCCGAAGGGGGTCGAGCTCACCCACGCCAATGTGGTCGCCAACATCGCCCAAACCCGAGCCGCAGGTGCGGCAACAGCACGCGACGTGATGGTGAGTTGGTTGCCCTACTTCCATGACATGGGGCTGATCGGCGCACATCTCACTCCGCTGGCCGCCGGCATCAAACAGGTGAAGCTGGAGGCGCTCGACTTCGGCAAGCGACCCGCCCTGTGGTACGAGACTGCGGCGCGCCACCGCGCAACGTTGTTGCCGATTGCCAGCTTCGCGCTGGCGCTAACGCTCAGGCGCGTCACGAGTGAGCAAGTCGCCGCATGGGACCTCAGCTCGGTACGCCTGGTCGGCGTTGGCGCCGAGCCGATTCCGGTACGGGTATGGCGAGAGTACCTGGCTCACCTGGCACCGGCCCAGCTTCGCCCCAGCGCCCTGGTGCCCCTCTACGGCTTGGCTGAAGCCGCTGTCGCCGTGACGTTCCCACCCGTCGGGGAGGTAGCCAGACCCCTCGCGCTGGACCGTCGCTCACTGGCCCAGGGGATCGCCGCCGACTGGATCCCTTCGGTCGACGCAGCGGATGCGGGTCCGGCCGAGTTCCTAGACGTCGGCTACCCAGTCCCCGGTGGGGCGCTGCGGATTGTGGGTGACGACGGCGCGGTACTTCCCGACTCGATGCTGGGGCAGGTCGAGTTTCAGGGGCCTAATGTCGCACCCGGCTACCACGCAAGCCCGGCCGAGACGGCGAAGACCTTTGTCGATGGGTGGCTACGCACTGGTGACATCGGATTCCTTCGGAACAACCGACTCTGCATCACCGGGCGTGCCAAGGACGTGATCTTCGTCAACGGCCAGAAGTACCATGCCCATGATGTCGAGCAACTGGTGGCGACGACCCCGGGCGTGCCAGCCAGCCGGATGGCAGTGGTCGGGACAACCGATGTCACCAGCGGCGCCGAGCGGATTGCTGTTTTCCTTTCCTGGCAGGACTTCAGGGCTGAGGATGCCTTCGAGACCGTGACTGCGGTAAGAGCGCGGGTACGCGAGGCGTTGGCGTACGACAGCGTTTGCGTGCTGCCCATCCCGCCGGAGGACTTCCCACGTACGACGAGTGGCAAGCTGCAGCGTGCCACATTGCGGGATCGGTTCGCAGCCGGCGCTTTCGCCTCTCTGGAGGCAGAGATCGCATCGTTGTATGCCGATGCTGCTGGGTCGTCGCAGCGGCCACCCGTCTCCCGCCACGCGGTGGAAGGGCAGATTATCGAAATCTGGTCCCGCGTCCTTGGTGTACCAGTGACCGCGATTCATCGGGATGATCGTTTTCTAGCCATCGGTGGATCTTCCCTCACTGCGATGGAAGTGCTTGCACAGTTAGAAAAGACGTTCGGCCAACCGCTGCAGCCCGCAGTGCTGCGTGACTGTGCCACGGTGGCCGAGCTAGCCGAGCACCTGCTCGGTGACCATGATCAACTTTCTCTTGATCAATTAGGTAGCCAGTCGGTGACGACGACACCACCACAGCGCTCGGACCAGGCAGCGATCATCGCTTTGGCGTGTCGTTTACCTGGCGCCGACACCCCGGAAGGCTTCTGGGAAAACCTCGCCGCCGGGCGTGACAGTGTTGCGGAGGTGCCGACAGCGCGGTGGGGCGCACCTGACGGTGGGCCACCCCGTTGGGGTGCTTTTCTCGACGATGTTGCCGGGTTCGACGCCAGCTTCTTCGGTGTGGAACCCGATGAGGCTGCAGTAATGGATCCGCATGCCCGTATCTTCCTCGAAGTTGCTCACGAAGCACTTGAGCGGGCGGGCTATGCCGGGGTACGGCGGCACGGCCGTCGCGTCGGCGTCTTCGTCGCGGTCGGGGAAAGTGGCTACCCGCAGTTGCTGCATCACGCTATCGAGAGTGGAGTTCCGGTCTCTCCTGCTGCACTCGTCGGCAACCTGCGCAACCTCATCGCGGCTCGGGTCGCGCACTGCCTCGACCTGTCGGGTCCGGTGATGGCCGTGGACACCGCCTGCTCGTCGTCGCTCGTCGCGTTGCACCTGGCTCGGCGCAGCCTCGCAACCGGTGAATGTGATCTCGCTGTAGTCGGCGGGGTGAGCCTCAATCTGACGTCCACGCCGTACCAGCTACTGGAAGCGGCGCAGGCGCTGTCGCCCACCGGCCGGTGTCGTGCCTTCAGCTCAGGCGCCGACGGTTTCGTACCGGGGGAAGGGGCCGCCGCGATCGTGCTTGAGCCGCTCGCCGCCGCGCAGGCCGCCGGGGACCGGGTGTTGGCGGTGGTACGCGGTAGCGCCGTCAACAACGACGGCCGCTCCATGAGCTTGATGGCTCCCAATCCGCTGCTCCAAGAGGCCGTCATCGCCGACGCCTACCGCGATGCCGGGGTGGATCCGGCGACGGTCAGCTACGTCGAGGCGCACGGCACCGGTACGGCGATCGGTGACCCGATCGAGGCGCGATCGTTGCTGCGGACCTTTCCCGTCCCGACGACAGGAAGCCCGCGCTGGTTGGGATCGGTGAAGACCAACGTGGGGCATCTGCTCAATGCAGCCGGCATGCCCAGCTTGCTCAAGGTGGTGCTGTCCTTGTGCCATCGTCAGTTGCCGGCGTCACTGCACTACGCCGGTCGGTCACCCCAGTTTGATCTTGCTTCGGGCGGTTTCGACATTGTCACCCGGCTGCAGGACTGGACTGCTCCCGGACCGCTGCGCGCCGGGATCAATGGGTTCGGGTTCGGTGGCACCAACGTGCACGTGATTCTCGAAGAGGCACCGCGAGCCCCCCGCCTGGCCGAGGAGCTGCCTGCAGCTGCAGGTCCTCAGCTGCTGACCTTATCTGCTGCGTCCCAGCCGGCTTTGCGGTGCGCGGCCGCCGAACTCGCGGCTTATCTGCGAACGCATCCAGACGCCGACATTGGCAGGCTGTGCGTGGATGCCAGCACCGCCCGCGACGACGGCCGGCATCGGCTGGCGCTAGTCGCCCGAGATGATCTTGCCGACCAGCTGGACTGCGTCGCGGCCCGGCACGAGTCGATGGGTTCGCTAGCCCGCCGGCGACCGCGCCTTGCACTGCTTTTTACCGGGCAGGGCTCCCAGATTCCGGGTATGGGACGGGTGCTCCATGGTTCCCAGCCCGTGTATCGACAGATGCTGGAGGGGCTGTCCGCTGCCACCGGGTTGATCCGCGGTCGCACTCTGGCCGAGTGGTCGCTCGACCACAGTGTCGACCCGGCTGACCTCGCACAGACCGCTGTTGCCCAACCGCTCCTCGTCGCCTACGGCATCGCCTTGGCCTCCCAGCTGAGTGCCTGGGGTGTGCACGCCGACGCTGTGGTGGGTCATAGTGTGGGCGAGCTCGCCGCCGCGGTCGCGGCCGGCGCGCTGAGCCCGGTCGAGGCGGTTCGCTTCGCTGCGCAGCGCGGACGCCTGATGCAGCAATGTCCGTCGGGAGCGATGGCCGCCGTTGCTGGGTCCGAGGCAGACGTGATGTCAGTGATCGCGGCCGCGGGTGAGCTGTCCCTGGCCGCGGCGAACGGGCCTGCCCACTTCGTCATATCGGGTCCCGGCCCAACCGTCGAGGCAGCCGCGTCAGCATTGACCGAACGAGGGTGCAGGGTGCGCCGCCTGCAGGTGTCTCACGCATTCCACTCCGCGATGATGACTCCGGCGCTCAGCGGGCTGCGTATGGCGGCGGCACAGCTAGCGCCGCAGCCGTCGCAGACGCCGCTGCTCAGCACAGTCACGGGCGACTGGAATCCCGCCCTCGACAGCAGCTATCTCGAGCAGCATGCGCGTCAGCCGGTGATCTTCGGGCCGTCGGTGCAGCGGCTGCTTGATGAGGGCTACGACACGTTCCTTGCGGTGGGCCCCGACGCGACGCTGAGTGGTCTGGTGCGGGCTACGGTTCGCGCTCGTAGCCCTGAACTCGACATCAAGGTTTTCGCTGCGCTGGAAGGGCAGCTGGGCGACAGCACCGCGCTGGTCCGTACGGTCGGCCGCTTGTGGGAGCGCGGGGTTTCGATCTCTCGGCCGGCCGTTTCGATGAGAGGTCCGCGCCATGACGTGCCGACGTACCCCTACCAGCGACAGCGTTACTGGCTTCCAGATCCCGTTGCTGCTGCCCAGCAAGCTGACCCGCCCTCGCCGGTCTCCGCCCTGCTGCACCGCTTCACCTGGGAGGAGACACCCCTGCCCGCCGGCGCAGTGCTCCATTCGATCTGCCTCGTGGGCCCGGAGTCACGTATGGCAACAGAACTGGCCGATCGGCTGGCAAGGCGGGGAGTCACCGTCCATCGTGCGGATGGAGGGATGCTCAACGCGATTTCTCCGGCGTCGGTGGTGGTGCTGATTCCCGGCCCGGCGATCGACATCGCTGGCGTGGAGTCACTTGACGCGTTGGCACGCGACGCCTGGAACGCCATGCTGGGCCTATCCCGCTTGCTCAGCAGCCGATCCGCGCCGCTGATTGTCGTCACCGAAGACGTGGGGCTGACCGGTACGGGCGTGGAGCGCCCGCGGCCAGGTCAAGCAATCCTCACCGGCTTTGCGATGGCGTTGTCCGCGGAGAACGCTGCCCAAGCCGTTCGGATCGTGGATCTGTCCTCACTGGAGGACGACCGGGTCCGCGTCGACGCGCTGGTTCGTGAGCTGGATGCGCCGCCCGCAGCTGGACCGGCGCAGTCGGTGGCATGGCGAAATGGCCGCCGGCTGGAGAAGGTGCCGCTGCTGAGCGAAAGCCTGAACGCCAGCCGTTCCACGACCCTCCCGCCCGACGGGTGCTACCTCATCACCGGTGGTGCCGGTGGAGTCGGCGCTGAGGTGGCGCGATCCTTGGCGCGTCATGGCAAACCCGAGATCTTCCTGGTCGGGCGATCGCCTGCATGCCAGCCGGAGCTGCTGGACGAGCTGCAGCAGCGCGGCGTGAAGGCGCGCTACGTCGCCGCTGATCTTTCAGTGGAGTCCGATGTCGAGGCCTTGGTAGCAGCGCTTCCGACCATCGACGCGGTCTTCCACGCTGCAGGGCTCAACCGCCCCGGGAAGCTCCAGTCGATGACCGTGACCGATATCGAGGAAGTTTTGGCGCCCAAGGTCCGGGGCACCTACCTGCTGGCGCGCGCGCTGGAGGGAAGCGGGCGACGACCAGGGATCTTCGTGGTCTTCTCCTCTATTGCTTCCGTGCTGCCGGGCTACGCAGGTGGGTTGGGCGGTTACGTCGCGGCCAACGCCTTCCTCGACGCCTTTGCCTTGGCGGAGACTCAGGCAGGGAGGCCGCTCCAGGTGCTGAACTTCGCCGCGTGGACGGACACCGGCATGGCCGACTCCGCAGCCTTCCGAACCGTCGCCGCTGCGAACGGCGTACCGCAGCTCCGCACCGAAGACGCAGTACGGGCGCTGCTCGACGCGACAACTATCCAGGTGCCGCAACTGCTGGTGATGGACGCCGGTCGGCAGGTCAGCGTGGCGGCTCCCACCGATCTAGCGTCGACCACTTCGCAGCCAGCATCGACGCCGGTGCGGGCGTTGCCGAAGATGGCGGAAAGCTCGGTACCTGACCTGATTGCTCGGCTCATCGCAGTTGAGCTGGGACAGCGACCCGAGGACATCGACGACGCCGCTTCTTTCCTCGCCATGGGCCTGGATTCTCTTGCTGCTGTGGACCTGGTCAAGAAGCTAGAGCTTGAGCTGGGCCGGGCACTCCCCACGACGCTGCTCTTCGAGTACTCCACCATCGCTCAGCTGTCGGCGTACCTGTCGCACACGCGGTCCGACGAGCTGGCCGGTGACTTAACCGGGCAGCATGACCCGGAGGAGCAGGCTGAGCCATTCGCACTCACGCCCGTGCAGCTGGCGTTTCACATCACCGGAGAGCTCCATCCCACCATCGCGGCCTACGCCTATCTGCGGCAGACCATCGTCGGCAAGCTCGATGAGGAACGACTGGCGCGGTCGCTGGCTTTTCTGGAACGCCGCCATCCCATGCTGCGGATGCGCATCCGGCCCGACAGCCATGGGCCGCGACAGGTGATCCAGGTAGCCACTGACACCGAATGGCCGCAGTGGTTCGAGATCTCCGACCGCTATGGTGCGGTGGAGGCGGTCGAAGACGAGCTGTGCAACCGCGTCTTCCGGCTCGCCGAGGAGCCCCCGATCCGTGCCATTCTGGTACGTGAAGGCGCCGACCGGTCGTCCCTGCTGCTGGTGCTACATCACGCCGCAGCCGATGGCGCCAGCGTGAACATGTTGAGCGCGGAGCTCTGGCAGGTCTACACGGCGCTGACCCACGGCGAGCAGCCAGAACTGCCGACGCTGCACTCGACATTTCGTGACTACCTCGACTGGACCGAGGAGCTGCGGACGTCCGAGACGTTCACCGACGACTGCGACTACTGGCGAGAACGGCTGCGAATGAACAGGCCACCACAGCCCCGCCCTCTGCCGTACGACGGCGACCCGGACGCGCCGCCTTCGGCCCCCTTGGCTGCCCGTCAGTTCCAGCTCAGTGCCTCCCTCACGCAGGCCTTACAGGCCCGCGCCGCCACCCTTGACGTATCGCTGTTTCACCTGGTGCTCACTGCCTACGTCACTCAGCTGGCTCGCTGGGGTGACAGCCAGCAGGTCACAGTCAATATCGCCCGCGCTGTCAGAGATGCCCGCCTGCCAGACATCACCCGTCTCGTCGGTCCCTTCGCCGACACCCTGCCGCTGACTGTCACGGTGCCCGAGAGCGGTGATGCGTCTGCCCTGGCACACCACGTGCGGCAGGCCTGGCTGGACAGCGAAAGGCACGCAAGCGTGACCACGCTGGATCTGGCCCGACTGCTGCCGACCGACAATGCGACCCCACGGACGGCCGGCGCCGCCAGCTTCAGCTCCGCGCGTTTCAGCATCGAGTCGCAGCCCGACTGTCCCATCCGCATTACAGCCACCGCGGCGCGCACAGCATCGGCGGCCACGCAGCTTGGCCTGGTGTGCTGGGAGTTCGAGGGTGCGCTCCACTTCTCGTGGAACTATCCGACCCACCTCTTCTCGGCCGTAACCGTCGATCGGTTCACCACCGAGTACCTGACCGAGCTCGCCGCCGCCGCCGCTTCCGCGACGCCGGTGTCTCAAACCTCGGTTGTCGAGCGGATCCGGACACAGTGCCGGCGCACACCAGACGCGGTGGCAGTCCAGGACGGTGAAGGTGCGCTGACCTACGCCCAGCTCGACCAGTCAGCACACCGGCTCGCGGCGCAGCTGCGTCGCCAGGGCATCAAGGCCAACGACCGGGTGGCTTTGCTCACGTCGCCAGGCGAGGCCACGGTCGTCGGGCTGGTCGGAGTTCTCCTCGCCGGGGCCACCTGGGTGCCGCTGGACCGTGGGCACCCGTGGCAACGGCTGGCTGACCAGGTCACTCGAGCTGGTGTCGCGGCGGTCGTCTGTGACCGTTCCACGCAGGAGGTGGCCGAGCGGTTGGGTGATGTCGTCATCGACGTGGACGCCCCTCTGACGGAGGACCAAGGCACGGCGGCCCCAGGTACGGAGGAGACCGCACCCGCTGTCGGTCCGGAAGACGTTGCCTACATCATCTTCACCTCCGGAACCACAGGCCGCCCCAAGGGTGTACCGATCACACACGAGGCACTGACCACCTATCTCGACTGGGCGATTGCGACATTCCTGTACGACGCCGCCGACCGCATGGCAGCCACTGCCGCCATCTGTTTTGATGCGTCGGTCCGCCAGCTGCTCGCACCCTTGCTGGTCGGTGCCACCATCGTCGTGATTCCCCGGGATACCCTGCGGGACCCACAGGCGCTGCTCAGCACTGTCGAAACCCAGCGCGTCACCGTATGGAGCTCGGTCCCGACCTTATGGCAGCAGCTCCTGCAAGCGGCCGAACGTCGTGCCGATTCCGGTGTGCCGGCGGACCTGTCGGCGCTGCGCTGGATCCACGTCGGAGGTGAGACATTGTCGCCGGCGCAGGTGCGTCGGTGGTTCGATCTCTTCGGACCACAGCACCGGATCGTCAACCTCTACGGGCCGACCGAGGCGACGATCAACGCCGCCTATGACATCATCGACGCTCGACCCGCCGACGGGGTGGCTCGGCTCCCGATTGGGCGGCCCCTCCCGCACACCGTGATCGACGTCGTCGACCCCACCGGCGTGAGCTGTACGCCAGGCCAGCCCGGGGAGCTGCAGCTGGCCGGTCCCTGTGTGACGCCCGGCTATCTCGACGAGCCGGACCTGAATGCCACAAGCTTCATCGCAAAACGCGGGATGCGGTACTACCGCACTGGTGACCGTGTCGTGCTCCGGCCCGACGGAAAGCTGGACTTCCTGGGACGAATTGACCACCAGGTGAAGATCCGCGGTCATCGTGTCGAGCCCGGTGAGATCGAGATGATGCTGCACCGCCATCCCGGCGTGGAGCGGGCGGCGGTTATCCCGTCTGCCGCCGCCGACTCCTCGTCCGTGCGCCTGTTGGCGTACGTCCAACCGCATCAGGCCAGCGGCTCCGAGCAGTCGCAGTGCGAGATCGAGGAGCTGCGCACCCATCTGGCCGCGCATCTTCCGGACTACATGGTGCCCACCCAGTTTTGGTTCCTTGATGAGCTGCCGCTCACCACAGCAGGAAAGCTGGATGCGACCAGGTTGCCGGCCATCACGCCGCACCATCGCCCCACGTCAGCCGGGCGAATCGGTACCCCGCCCGGCACCGAGACAGAGCGGCTCCTCGCGGCAGTGTGGAGCACGGTACTCGGCGTCGACCCGGTGTACGCCGATGACGACTTCTTTGCGTTGGGCGGTGACTCCATCGCCGTCTTGGAGGTGTTCGCCGGGCTGGAGGACCAGGTGCCCTCCTTACCCGCCCCGACAGCGATGTATCGACATCGCACCGTCGCCGAGCTTGCCAAGGCAATAGATGAGTTCCGGTCTGAAGGGCCAGCGCGGGGCGACCGCCCGGAGGTCGGGGCACCCTTCCCCTTGACTCCGGCGCAGCGTGGTTTCCTGCTGGCGGAGGCGTTGTCTGGTGATGCACGCTCGGACTGGCTGGCGTGCTTCCGCCTCACCGGCTCACTGGACTTTGTGCTGTTCCAGCAAGCGATCGACCTGCTGGTCGAGCGACACCTCATGCTGCGCGTGGCTATTGCGGCCAGTCGGCGACCGCCCATGCAGTACGAGCTTCCGACGGCTTCCACGCTGACCGTTTCCCATCAGGTGATCGAGCCGGCGACGCTGACGCTGCGACTCGCCACAGAACGTCAGCATCCGTTCCACTGCTCGGACTGGCCCCTGGTTCGAGTGCAGGTGCTTCAGCTGTCGCCCACCGACCATGCCTTGGTAGTGCATGCACACCATCTGATCGGTGACGGGTACAGCGTCGCCGTACTTTCTCAGGATCTGATGGCCCTGTACGACGGACTGGTATCGGGACAGCCGGCTGCGTTGCCGGAGCTGCGTAGCACCTTCCGTGACTACGTCGAGTTGATCTTGGACCAGGCTAGTTCGGACCTCCCACCAGGCAGCCACGCTGGTTGGGATTCAGAGCCCTATTTGGCTCCGCGTACCGGCCGGCACGATGCTGCTGCGCTCTCATCTAGCGGTACCGCGCCGAAGGTGAGCTTCGCTGTTGATCTTGGTACTACGTCGGCTCTGCGCCGGGTGGCAGCATCGGCGCGAACAACTCCCTACGCGCCGCTGCTGACGTCGTACTATCGAGCCGTCGCTCGGTTCACCGGGCAGGACGATCTTCTCCTGGGCGTTGTCGTCAGTGGCCGCGACTACTCGTTGCCTGACATCAGTCGGATGGTGGGGCCGTTCGCGACTGTGCTGCCGGTGCGGGTCCATGCAGCCGGCTCGACCCCGGCGCAGCTGCGTCACATCGCAGATGCCGTGACCGATGCTCGACTATGTGGCGCAAGTATGCAGCAGCGCGCCGGTGAGCCGGGGTCTGCTAGCCGTGGGTCGCCGTCGCTGGGAGCCCAGTTCCTGTTCAGCTTCCTCGACTTCGAATCACTCGGCCCCATCGCGGGGGAGACGCTACGCCTCACCTGGGACGAGGTCGGCACAGACCTTGATCCACCTCCAGTGGGGACTGACCTGCTGATGACCGTGCGTCCGGTGGAAGACCGCCTCGAGGTGACGCTGCGTTCTTCCGCTGCCGCGATGACGGCGTCGGATCTCCATCACTTCGCCGATGAGCTATCGCGCGAGATCGCCGATATCGCAACCGCCGGGATTGCCCAATCCTCGCCGCGTGAGCCGAGCAGCACAACCGTCAGGTCCCAGCTTCTCGATGCGGCACTCGTCGGCTATCTGCCAGCGCCAGTAGACTTGGCCCCCGCCCTCGGCCTTCCCACCGAAGCCGGGATGCGCGAGGTCATTCGGAGCCGGCTGTTTCCTGATCGACGACCTCGACTGGTGGCCGAGCTCTCCACATCTTTGGGCCGATCCGGCTTCGTGTGCCTGCCATTGTTCGCCGATGAGCTACCGGCGGCCGGAAGCGACGTCTTGGCGCGGGAGGCCGCCGGGGCAGCCAAGCTGGCGAGCAGTCTCGGAGCACGGTGTGTATCGCTCGCAGGCATGATCCCGGCGCACACAGCGTACGGCTTCGACGTTGTGCGAGCGCTCGGACCTGATGCGGCTCGGATCACCACCGGTCATGCCGCCACCGCAGCATCGGTGGTGAAGACCACGATGGCCGCGATGGCTTCGGCTCGGCGGGACATCAGCCTGTGCACGGTTGCAGTGGTTGGGCTCGGGTCCATCGGTAGGTCGTCGCTGGAGCTGCTCCTCGCCGTAGCCCCTCACCCGCCGAAGCGGATGGTGCTGTGTGACCTGGCCTCCCGGTCACGGCAGCTGGCCCAAGCTGTCACTGAGCTGACCGGGAGCGGCCATGTCGTTGAGA
>CADCUO010000065.1 GCA_902805915.1 uncultured Propionibacteriaceae bacterium
ACGAAGACGATCGCTGTCACCATGTCCGCATCGTATCGCCGCAGCGTCACCGGCTGCCGACCTCGCTGCCCGGGCTGGCCCGAGCGCCGGCGACCGAGGTGTCCGTTGCGGCCGGCGTACCCTCGGCGGCACCTGCGCCCAAGGCGTGGTGCACCAGGTCGGCGTGGGTCAGGACGGCATGCAGTGGCCACATCCAGTCACCGGTGATGTCAATCAGCCGAACTCCTGGCTGCTCCAGCCAGTCGGCGATCCGTTCGCTCTCCTCCACCCCACCTGCCGGCAGCGGGCCGATCGGAGCAGCCACCGTCTCCGCGGTCGCCAGTGTGGCGCGGGCCACTCGCTGCGGGACCTCGTGGGGCGTCGCCAGGGCAGCACCGGCCAGCCGCCCGTACCGGATGACGTGGATCTGCCAGTCGGCGCCCTCCTTGCGCGCGGCCACGATCTCCGGGCAGGACGCCAGGCTGCGAACGCGGTGAAACCGCAGGCCGGTCTGCGTGAGGGTCTCCAACCGGCGACGGATGACGGCCGCCTCCTCGAAGCGTTCCTGGTCGATCAGTCGGCGTAGTCGGACCCGCAGCGCCCAGACGGCGGGCCGAACATCGGCAGACAGGGTCAGCCGAACCTGCTCCACCAGCTCGGAATACGCATCCACCGTGATCGACCCGTCGCAGGGAGCGCTGCACCGGCCCATCCCAGCCAGGGCGCAGGCCTGGGATCGGGCGGAGCGGCTCAGCCGCGGGGTGCACTGTCTGATGGGGAAACCGTCGTATATCGCCAACACCACATCTTCAGCCGCCTGGCGCCGTCTGAAGGGGCCGAAGTAGGTGGCCTGGTCGTCGCGTACGTCCCGCACGACCGACAGCCGTGGGAACGGCTCCTGGGTGATCTTGATCCACTGCAGCCGTTCGGGGAACTTCGACCGCCGGTTGTAGCGGGGGCGATGGGCCCCGATCAGTCGGAGCTCGCACACCTCGGCCTGGAGGGGTGTCTCGCAGGTGATGGCCTCCACCGAGGTGGCCACCCGCACCATCTCGTCCATCCGTGGCCTGGTCTCCGAGGCGGTGAAGTAGGTCCGGACCCGCCGCCGGATGTTCTTGGAGGTGCCGACGTAGAGGATGTGACGGGTGCTGTCCTGCTCGGCGACGAACAGGTAGACCCCAGGTCGCTCGGGCAGGGCGCTGGCCCAGGTCCTCTTGGCCCGGCGTTGCGGCGACACTCGGCGAGTGAACTCCTGCAGGTCCTCGATGGTGTGCACGCCGAGGTTCCCCACCCGCTCGATCAGGCCGTGCAGCACGTCGACGGTCGCGCGGGCATCGAACAGGGCGCGGTGGTTCGGTGTGGTAGCTGCCCGGAAGTGGGCGGCCAGCGTCGCCAGCTTGCAGTTCGGCACCTCGTCGCGCAGCAGGATCTGGCGCGCCAGCGTCACCGTATCCAGCACCGGCCACCTCGGCGTCGGATAACCGTGCTGGGCGCAAGCCCGCCGAAGGAAGCCGACATCGAAGGGAGCGTTGTGCGCTACGACCACGGTGTTGTCCGCGAACGACAAGAAGGCCGGCAGCACCTCCGCAAGCGTTGGTGAGCCGGCGACCATCTGGTTGGTGATCCCGGTCAGCACGGCGATCAACGGAGGAATGTGTGCCTTCGGATTCACCAGGGTCTGGAACTCCGCCACGACCTCGCCGGCACACACCTTCACCGCGCCGATCTCGGTGATGGCGTCGGTCTCCGCACCTCCGGTGGTCTCCAGGTCGACGACGCAGAACGTCACCTGGGAGAGGAAGGTCCCCAGGTCCTCAAACGAGTCCTGCAGACTCTCAACCGCTGTCATGGTGGGAACCGTAGGGGCTGGCACTGACAACGTCGCCGAGCGCCGGTGGCTCGTCGGCTGCCAGCTGGTCGGGTCCAAATCAGCTGGCGGCCCCGGTGGAAATGTCAGTGTCGTGGTCCACAGTGAGGTCACCGGGTCACACGATCAGGTGGATAGGAGAATCCCGTGGACACCTTGCACGTCGACTGTGAGGCATGCATCGCTCGCGGACCCGCCTGCGGCGACTGCGTCATCACCGTCCTGCTCGGCGCACCACCTCAAGGTGTCGACCTGGACACCGACGAGCAGGCTGCTCTGGCGGCTCTCGCGGACTCCGGTCTGGTTCCACCATTGCGGTTGGTTGCCGGCGCCAGACCGGTGCAGTCGATACCGCCACCGATGGACTGGCAAACCTACGGCTGACACCGACGGAACCTGAGCGGGGGTGCCCCGACGTGACGCTGGACGAGCTCAGAGCCATCACCGTTTTCAACTTGGCCTGCGCCGAGCAGGTCATCGATGTCTTGGAGAGGATTCAGCCCGACACGGCGGCCTCGGCGTACCTGCATCCGCTGGCAGATCCCGCGCAGGTGGACCACATCCTGCGTGGGCCCGCTTACTGCGTACTCGCGCTGCAACATCGCCCGGTGGAGCCTTTGTCGCGCTCGGACGCTGTGGCGGCTGTGCTTCAGTGCGCCAGCCCTCAGGTGATCGATGTGCTGATGCGCTACCCTCGCGTCCGCCCGCGCCGACAGGAGGTCGCTTCGGTGATGAGCGACCTCGATGCGCGACTTCGAGGGGATCTGATTCAGTGACGGGTGAGGCTTCGTCACATGGGCAAAGGCCCCGCGCTCGGTTGGCTGTGATCGCTGCTGGGCGGCGCCACTCCGCAGGCGTGAGCGCGGACGGTTCAGTGCTGACGGCGGGCATTCCCCAGGCGCAAGAGTGCGCCGTCAGCGGGTGGCGCGACATCGTGGCGGTGGCCGCTGGGAACGTGCACACGGCCTCGAACACGGGCCGGTCGCACACCGTGGGCCTGCGCGCGAACGGCACCGTGGTCGCGGTTGGCTGGAACGGGGACGGCCAGTGCGATGTCGGCGACTGGATGGGCGTGGTGGGCATTGCAGCTGGCTGGCGGCGCACCCTAGCGGTCCTCGCGGACGGCACGGTCCGGGCGGCGGGCCGTCGGCGTGAGGGGGCGTGCGATGTCGACACCTGGAGCGAGATCGTTGCTGCTGCCGCTGGGGACTGGCATTCCATCGGCCTGCGCGCAGATGGCACGGCCACGGCGGTGGGAAACAACCGCAGGGGACAGTGCGAGGTCACTGGGTGGCGCAGCCTGCGCTCGGCCGCCGCTGGCTATCTGCAGACCGTGGCCGTCACCGATGACGGGCGGGTGCTCGCGGCCGGAGACGCAGCTTGCGGCGTCAACGAAGTGTCCGGCTGGCGCAATGTGGTCGCGGTATCTGCGGGAAGCCACCACACGGTCGGTCTCGACACACGAGGCCGAGTCTTCGCCGCCGGCGACAACAGCCGCGGGCAGTGCGACGTCGCGTCGTGGCGTGACGTCGTAGCCGTTGCCGCCGGCTCTGCGCACACCCTGGCGGTTCGCGCCGATGGGGTCGTCCTCGCGGCCGGCAACAACGATGATGGTCAATGCGACATCACACGGTGGCACATCAGGACTCGCTGACCCGATTCCTAGGAGTCGCCCGCCACCCATTACGCCGAGCACACCGGCCCGGCACCACCTGCGGCAGCCAGGCAGCCTTCTCTCGATTGATCAACGTCCCCGGTCAGTACATCGAGTCCGGCCCCGCCCATTTCCGCCCCGGTTTGGCAAGTAATCATTTCGTGACCTAACCTGGCCAGAGCGTCGAGGTGCAAAAGCAACAGCGCGGTGCTCAGGAACAGCCTCTGGGTCCGAGTCGGACAGGACACCGCAGGCGTTCGACCGTAAAGGGGGGCAGACCGCGTGACCCCACGCATCGATAAGGCCCACCGGCTCAAGGCGCTGGCGCCCAAGACAGTCACACGTGTGACCGCGCTGGCGCTGACCGTCGGGCTCCTCTGCGGCCCGATGATGACGGCTACCGCGGACCCGCCGCTGAGCATTGCCGAGGCGAAGGTGCAGATCGAGCGGTTGCAGACCGACGCAGCAGCCATCGGCCAGGAGTATGCCGGCGTCAAGGAAAAGATTGACATCAGCACCGCAAAGCTGAGAACCACGCAGGCCGACGTCAAGGCGCAAGGCGACAAGATCGCACGCATGCGTGTGCAGGTCGGTCAGGTGGCGCTGGCGCGGTTCCAGAACCGGAACCTCGACACCACCGCACAGCTGTTCTTCAACTCCGACACCGAGGGCTTCCTGAGCCAGATCTCCACCGTGGAGAAGATCAGCGAGAACCAGAACGCCGTGCTGCAGAACTTCCAGGCGGAGCAGGCGACCCTGGCCGGACTGCAGCGTTCGGCCGAGACCGACCTCGCCAGCCTGGCAGAGCAGCAGAAACAACTTGATCAGCTTCGCGCCAGCTCCGAGGCCAAGCTGGCCGCGTCGGAGGCTGTGCTGGCCAAGCTCACCGCGGCAGAGCGGCAACGCCTCGCCGCCGAGGAGAAACAGCGCGCCGACGCGGCCGCTGAAGCGGCGAAAGCGCTGGAGGCGGTGGAGGCAGCCGCTGGAAGGTCGCGCGTCGGTGCCAGCTCTCGCAGCTCCGACCGCGCGGCGACCAGGTCGCCAGCGAAGAGCTCCACCAGTAAGTCCACCCGGGGCGCTACAGCGCTGGCGTTCGCGAAGAGGCAGGTTGGGAAGCCGTACCAGCTGGGGGCAACGGGGCCGTCGGCGTACGACTGCTCCGGCCTCACCGGTGATGCGTGGCAGGCGGCTGGGGTCGCGATCCCGCGTACCTCCCAACAGCAGTTCACCACCGGAAGAGCAGTCGCAAAGGCGGATCTGCAGCCGGGCGACCTGGTGTTCTTCTACAACGACCTAAGCCACGTGGGTTTGTACGTTGGGAATGGAATCATCGTCCAGGCCGCGCGCCCGGGCAAGCCGGTCGGCTACGCAGCCGTGTCGTCCATGCCGTACGCCGGCGCCCGCCGTCCGGGCTGATCCAGTACGGCATGCCGCTGATCTGAGGAGCGCCGATGCTGTCCTCGCTGGCGTTCCGCCTCCGCTCCTTGCTCGGCTGCCCCGGGCAGCTGCCGCTTCGACGCCCGCGATGGGCGGAACTGACAGCTTTTGTGCTCTGCTGCTGTCTCCTGGTGCCTGGCTGTACCCCTTCCACCAGCGGGATCTCCCCGGCCACCCCCACCGCGACATCGACCCCTCGAGCGGCGGCAGTGCAAGGAACCCTCAACCTGCTCGCTGACGCGGTCGCCAACCAGGATCAGCAGGCGTTCCGCGCGGTTGTCTCCACCGCTGACCCGAAGTTCGCCACCACGGCGACGATGCTGTGGCGCAACCTCGACCAGCTGGCCTTAGTCCAGCTCGACCTGACGGCGGAGGCTCTCCAGGTTCCCCTGTCGGCCGAGCGGCGCATGCTGCTCGGCGGTACGGCCTGGGTCCAGCAGGTACGGATCCGCTGGCGGTTGCCCGAAGAGCAGGCATCGGCCGAGCATCGCGTCTGGGTGACCTTTGTCGCCGACGACGCCAGGCCGTTGGTCGCTGGCACGATCGACGGGCCCGCTGCGGAGGCTTCGGCTCAGCCACTGTGGTGGCTGGAGCCGGTGACGGTCGCCCGCAAAGCAGGATCGGTGGCGCTGGTGAGCAGCGGTGCAGCCGCCGAGTGGGCCATCCGCGCAGCGACCGCAGCTCGGGAGCTCAGCCGGCGACGCGACGGTGCAGCGGTGAACGGCTGGAGCGGTGGTCTGGTGATCGAGGTGCCGTCCGGTTCCGCAGCGTTCGAGCGCGTGCTTGGCGTCGCCTCCGGGTCGTACCGCAGGATCGCCGCGGTCACCTGGCCCGAGGGCCCGACCCTGGAGACGGCTGCACTGCGCATCGTGGTCAACGCTGCAGTGGTCAACCGTGCCGGGGGTGACAGTGCGGGAGTCAACCGTGCCGGGGAGACCGGGTTGAGCCCCGCTGGCCGGTCCATCCTCATCCTGCACGAGGCAACCCATGTCGCCACCAGGTCGCCTGGGTCGAAGGCTCCGACCTGGGTGGTCGAGGGGTTCGCCGACTACGTCGCCTATGACACCTATCCAGCTACCAGGCCGACCGCCTCGGCTGCGCTGCTCGCTGAGGTTCGACGAGCCGGCGCTCCTTCCGCACTTCCGGAAGACCGGGAGTTCGCTCCAACCGCACCAGACCTCGACCTCTCCTACGCGCAGGCCTGGCTGGCCTGCCAATTTGCCGCTGACACCTACTCCGAGGACAAGCTGGCCACCTTCTACTCCAGAGTCGATCGCGGCGTGCCCGTCGGCTCGGCCATGTCGTCGGTGTTCGGTGTGGACGAGGCACAGTTCACCCGCGAGTGGCAGCGCTACCTGGTCGCGCTGAGCCGGGACCGATGATGGCGACAACTCTGGTCGTCACCAACGACTTCCCGCCCCGAATCGGTGGCATCGAGTCGTTTGTTGCCGACATCTGCACGCTGCTGGACAACGACGTGGTGGTCCTCAGCTCCCGCTTCCCCGGCGCGGCAGCCCACGACCGCGGGCTGCCGTACCCGGTGGTCAGGACTGCTTCGGTACTGCTGCCGACCCCGACCAACACCCGCGCGGCTGTGGACCTACTGCGGTCCAGCGGGGCCACCAGGGTCGTCTTCGGCGCGGCAGCACCGCTGTCGCTGATGGCCGGTGCGCTCCGTCGAGCCGGCGCGGAACGGCTGCTGGGGCTCAGCCATGGGCATGAGACGTGGTGGGCGACCGTTCCCGGTGCTCGGTCCCTGCTGCGCCGGATGGCCGACGACCTCGATCACCTGGCAACCATCTCCGACTACGCCGCCGGCCGGATCGCTCCGGCGCTCAGCGCCGGCGCACGACAGCGGATGATCCGGCTGGCGCCGCCGGTCGAGGCCTCGCTGTTTCGCCCTGGACCAGGCGGCGGAGACCGCCCCCGATGCATTGCCGTTGGCCGATTCGTGGCTCAGAAGGGCTTCGACACGCTGCTGCGGGCCTGGATCCGGGTGCTGGGTCGCTGGCCCGCCGGTGAGACCCGACCCGAGCTGGTGCTCGTCGGTGGCGGACCGCGCCGCAGCCGACTGCAGTGGATAGTCGCCGAATCGCGACTTCAGGACTCAGTCCGCTTCACCGGTCCACTGCCCAGGACGGTGGTGGCTGATCAGCTGCGGGCCAGCGACGTCTTCGCCCTGCCCGTCCGGACCCGGCTGCGCGGGCTCAACCCGGAAGGGCTCGGTCTGGGCTTCCTCGAGGCCGCCGCCTGCGGACTGCCGCTGCTGGTCGGCGACTCCGGCGGCGCCCCGGAGACGGTGCTGCACGGCAGCTCAGGCTACGTTGTGGCGCCCACAGACGAGCGGTCGCTGGCCGGCCGGCTGACCGAGCTGCTCTTGGATCGGGACCGCGCCCGGCGGATGGGTCAGATCGGTCGCGACTACGTCACCGCCCGGTACGGAACGGTGCAGGCCCGCCATGCTCTCCACCGGGCGCTCCACCTGTGACCGGGCGGGACGGTCCGGCACCGGATCGGTCCGGAACCGGCCGCATCCCCGGGCGCAGTCGCTGGCCTTCGGCGGGCATAGGGTTGGCTCGTTCCAGCGAGAACAGATGCCGAGCAGCTGCGGCATCGCGACCAGAGAGCGCGGGAGGCGGCCCCAGTGGCGAACCAGACCAGTGCGAGCATCGACATCGCCGCTCCGCCGGACCAGGTGATGACCGTTATCGCCGACCTGGAGTCGTACCCCACCTGGGTCGACTCGATGAAGTCGGTGCAGGTGCTGACCAGCTCGGCCGGTAAGGCGAAGACGGTACGGATGGTGCTGGACCATCCACTGGTCAAGGATGAGTACGTACTCGCCTACACCTGGCGGGCGTTCGAGGTGAGCTGGAAGCTGGTCTCCGGAACGTTGCTGAAGGCGATGGACGGCTCCTACCAGCTAGAGCAGAGTGGCAATGGCACCCGGGTCACCTACACCCTCGCGGTAGACGTCAACTTGCCGATGATCGGCATGTTCAAGCGGAAGGCAGAGAAGACGATCATCGACGGCGCCCTCAAGGGGCTCAAGAAACGGGTCGAGGCTGAGGTGTGAGCGCCACCGGGCTAACTCGAGGACCACTGCCGCGCTCCCTGCCGTTGCCACTGAGCATCGGCATCGACATCGGTGGCACCAAGGTCGCCGCTGGGGTTGTGGATGAGAACGGCGCCATCGTGGAACGGCTGGTGGAGCCCACCCCCTCGCGCAGCCCGAAGGCGGTGGAAGACGCCATCGTCGATCTGGTCGACCGGCTGCGCGGCTCGCATCGGGTGGACTCGGTCGGCATCGGAGCCGCTGGCTGGGTGGACAACGCCCAGGCTGTGGTTGCGTTCTCACCCCACCTGGCGTGGAGGTCCGAGCCGTTGAAGGCTCGGCTGTCCGAGCGGATCGACATACCTCTCATCGTCGACAACGACGCCAATGCGGCGGCGTGGGCCGAGTACCGTTTCGGTGCCGGTCGCGGGTCCTCGGTGATGGTCTGCATCACCTTGGGCACAGGTATCGGTGGTGGGCTGGTGATCAACGGCCAGCTGTTCCGGGGAACGTATGGGATGGCCGGCGAGTGGGGCCATATGATCAGCGTGCCCGGCGGTCAGCGCTGCGAGTGCGGCAACCGCGGCTGCTGGGAGCAGTACGCCTCCGGCAACGCGCTGGTACGAGAGGCCCGCGAGCTGGCCCGCAGCAACTCACCGGTGGCGTACCGGCTGCTGGAGATGGTCGGGGGCGACCCGGACAAGATCACCGGGCCGCTGGTCACCGAGGCCGCCCTGCAGGGCGAGCCCAACGCGGTCGAGCTGCTCGGCGACGTGGGTAGCTGGTTGGGCCAGGGCATCGCGAACCTCGCCGCAGCGCTGGACCCCGACCTCGTCGTGATCGGTGGCGGCGTCAGCGCGGCGGGCAACCTGCTGCTGCAGCCGGCGCAGGCCGCGTTCGACCGGACCCTGACGGGACGAGGCTACCGGCCGCAGGCCCAGCTGGTGCTGGCCCGCTTCCGCAACGACGCAGGCCTGATCGGAGCAGCCGATCTGGCTCGACATGCCATGGTGGAGCCGCCCGAGTCCGGCCGGTTCGGCTTCTGGCCGCGTCGACGCCAGGGCAGAAGGGCGGCCCGGCTGCGCCGCGAGGGGCTGCTGGCGGTCCGGTCCAGTGCCCCGCGTCGGATTCGGTCCTGAAAGCCGGCCGCGCCCGCCCGCTACAGCGACGCTCCAGCCACTCAGGACGGCTACAGCCCTCGAGGGGCACGGCCCTGGACCGCCTCGGTCCTACAGCACCGCCCCGTCGCCGGCATCCGGCGGGCGGCTCCGGGGCAGCCGGGAGAACAGCAACCCCATGCCCCCGACGAAGCCGACCAGCGCCAGCCAACCGGCCCAGCCTGACACCACGATGCCAAGCACCGCGGCCAGCATGACCAGGATGGAGTAGCCAAGGCCCAGCCAGGCGATCAACACCGGCCAGGCAGGCTTCGGCAGCGGCCTCGGCTCCTCGGGGACGAAACGTTCCTCGGCCTCCGGTTCGTCCGCCACGCGCTCCTGCGACTCGTGGACGAACAGGGGATGGGCGTCGGCCCATGAGCTGTCGACCGGCTGGCTCGGACTGCGGTCTGGCTCGGTACCTGTGGCGGCATCCTCGGTGGTGACGGCCGGGACCTCCGGTCGGTCCGCGGTGAGGTGGTAGCTCGCCATCATCTCGGCGAAGGCGCGGTCGATCGACTCGCGGTCATGCTCGTCGGGCCGCGCCATGTCAGACCGGGAGCAGTCGGCGGAAGAAGGCGCTGCTGCCGGTGAAGATCTCCTCGGCCTCATAGTCCATGGTGGCTACATGGTAGCTGCGCTTGAGCACTACCTCACGCACGTCGGTGGAGCTGACCGAGGCCAGGATCTGCCTTGTCGAGCTGGGATCCACTACGTGGTCCATCCGGGACCGGTAGATCAGCAGCGGCTGGTCGATCCGATAGAGGTTGGCCCGCACGTCGCTCCACATCTTCATCATCGAGTACAGCGCGTGCAGCGGAGTGCGGTCATAACCACCCTCGGTCACCCCCGGCATGGCGATGTCGTTCGCGAGCCCGTTCATCGACGGCAGCACCCGGCGCAGCACGGGCAGCGCCCGGAGGCGCTGGTCGCTGCTCACCACGACCGGGTTGACCACCGCGATCCCGGCCACGTCGTGGCCGAACTGCTCGGCCAGCCGCAGCGCCAGGCAGCCGCCCATCGACAGCCCCGCCACGAAGACCCGGTCGCACGCGGTCCGCAGCCGGATGAACTCCCGCTCCACCACCGCGTACCAGTCGGTCCACTCCGTCAAGTTCAGTCCTTGCCAGCTGCTGCCGTGGCCAGGCAGTCGGGGCAGCGCGACTCGGAAGCCGTCGGACTCCAGGTGCTCGGCCCAGCCACGCATGGAGCGCGGTGACCCGGTGAACCCATGACACAGCAGCACGCCATGGCGGCCGTCGCCGCCGTAGTACGGCTCGCCGTCAACCGCCGACTCCCGGGCAGGATCCACGCACGAATGGTAGGCAGCGACACCAATTCGGTACGCGCGGGGTACGGTCAGCGTCGGGCCGGTCCAGGCTGCACAAACCCGGGTGAGGGCCTATGGTCGTGCTACGACGTACGCCGCCGTCTCGATCAGGCGAGCGAAGGTAGGAGATCAACTTGTTGTACTGGGTGTTCAAGTGGGTGCTGTTCACCCCCTTCGTGCGGCTGGTGTTCCGGCCGTCGGTCGAGGGTGCGGAGAACATCCCGGAGACCGGGCCCGCCATCCTGGTCTGCAACCACCTGTCAGCAGGGGACACCTTCACGTTGCCCGCGATGATGAAGCGACGGCTGACCTGGCCGGCGAAGGTGGAGCTGTTCTCTGGCTCCGACTGGCGGGGCCGCGTCCTGGCCTGGTTCCTGGTGCAGGTCGGCCAGCTGCCGTTGGACCGCTCCGGCGGCCGGGCCAGCGCCACCTCGATGGACGGTGTGCTGGCTGTGCTCAGGCAGGGTCAGCTGCTGGGCATCTTCCCGGAAGGCACTCGGTCGCCCGACGGCCGCCTCTACAAGGGAAAGACCGGGGTGGCCCGGCTGGTGCTGTCCGCCGGCGTCCCGGTCATCCCGGTGGCGATGAGGAACACCCAGTTCGTGAAGTCGAAGCTCTTCGGTCTGCCGCTGATGCGCTCTCCGTCGATCCGGATCGGCAAGCCGATGGACTTTCGACGCTACGCCAGCGCCGGCAACGACCGGGCGGTGCTGCGGTGGGTCACCGACGAGATCATGAACGCGGTGATGGAGCTTTCCGGACAGGAGTACGTGGACGCCTACGGCAGCTCGGTAAAGGCGGCCCTGGAAGAGGGCCGGGACTTCTCCCCTGCAGTTCTCCCGCGCCCCGGCGCGGGGAACCCTGTGCCGCCGCTGCCCGGGCCGAAGCCGCAGCGTCGCTCCACGGTCGCTCGCCAGCCGTCGACAGAGTCCACGGCATGAACCGCGGGGCGACGCCATGAGTGACGGGGCCGACGGGCGTGGGGGCTTGAGCGACGGGCCCGACGACATCGGGGACGGGGTCGACGACATCAGCGACGAGCAGGCTGAGGCTGCGGCAACGTCTGGTGCCCTGGTGTCGTTCGACGGCCAGCAGGTCGAGCGCGAAGTCAGCGGCACCGGCAAGGGCATCTACTGGCTGCTGAAGAACGTGCTCCTCGGCCCCGGGATCCGAAAGATCTTCCGACCGATCGAGGAGGGCGTGGAAAACGTACCGCGGCGCAGCGCCGCCATCTTGGCCAGCAACCACCTGTCCTTCGCCGACTGGCTGTTCATGCCCTTGGCTCTGGACCGTCGGGTGACGTTCGTGGCCAAGTCCGACTACTTCACCGGAGTGGGGCTGAAGGGCTGGGCGCAGAAGCGTTTCTTCACCGGTACGGGACAGGTGCCGATCGACCGGACCGGCGGCCGGGCCAGCGAGGGTGCATTGCGGGCCGGTCTCAAGGTGCTGCAACGAGGTGAGCTGTTCGGGATCTATCCGGAGGGGACCCGAAGCCACGATGGCCGGTTGTACAAGGGCCGCACCGGGGTGGCCAGGCTGGCCCTGCTGGCCGGTGTGCCCGTGATACCGGCGGCCATGATCGGCACTGACGTCATTGCACCGCCCGGCAAGATCGTCCGCAAGATCGTCAGCCCAACGGTGAAGTTCGGCACCCCGCTGGACTTCAGCCGTTACGAGGGCATGAGCGAAGACCGCTTCATCCTCCGTTCCATCACCGACGAGATCATGTACGCCATCATGGAGCTGTCCGGCCAGGAGTATGTCGACATGTATGCACCGGCCGCCAAGGAGGCCGCGGCCCGTGAGGCCGCTGCCGCCGAGGAGGCGGAGACCTCACCCCAGGCGTGACCGCGCCCCGCGCCTGGGTCCACCCGCTGAAAAGCGAATCCGGTGCGGGCCATCGGCGGTCTAGAGTATTCCAGTGCCCGTAACGACCGAGGTTCCCTCCCTGGAACAACTGCATGCGCTGAGCCCTCTGCAGCAGCCGACCTACACCGACGAGTCGGGGCTGGCCGAGGTGATCCGCAAGCTGCGCAAGCTGCCGCCGCTGGTGTTCGCCGGCGAGTGCGACGAGCTGCGGACCAAGATGGCGAGCGTTGCCTCCGGCGAGGCGTTCCTGCTGCAGGGCGGCGACTGCGCCGAGACCTTCGACGGCGTTACCGCCGCCAACATCTCCGGCAAGCTCCGCACTCTGCTCTCGATGGCTGTGGTCCTCACGTACGCCGCCCAGGTGCCGATCGTCAAGGTCGGCCGAATGGCCGGTCAGTACGCCAAACCGCGCTCCTCTGACAGCGAGACCCGGGGTGGGATCACCCTGCCGGCCTACCGCGGCGACGCGGTGAACGGTTTCGCCTTCACACCTGAGTCCCGTGAGCCCGACCCAGGTCGGCTGCTCGGTGTCTACAACGCCTCCGCGGCCACGATGAACCTCAGCCGCGCGTTCTTGACCGGCGGCTTCGCGCACCTGCGCAGCGTCCACAACTGGAACGCCGACTTTGTCAAGAACTCTGCTGCCGGGGTGCAGTACCAGAACCTGGCCAACGAGATCGACCGGGCGCTGGCCTTCATGGTCGCCTGCGGCATCGATGAGCGGGTGTTCGCCACCGTCGACTTCTACTCCAGCCACGAGGCTTTGCTGATGGAGTACGAGCACGCGATGACCCGGATCGACTCCCGGACGCAGCTGCCGTACGGGACTTCTGGCCACTTCCTCTGGATTGGCGAGCGGACCCGACAGCTGGACGGCGCCCACGTCGAGTTGCTCCGCCACGTCCGCAACCCGCTCGGGGTGAAGCTGGGCCCGACCACCACCGCCGACACCGCACTGGAGCTGGCTGACCGGCTGGACCCCGAGCACGAACCCGGCCGGATCACCTTCATCACCCGGATGGGTGCGGGCAAGATTCGCGACGTCCTGCCCGATGTGGTCTCCAAGGTGACGGCCAGCGGCCGGCAGGTGGCCTGGGTCTGCGACCCCATGCACGGCAACACCTTCGAGGCCGCCAACGGCTACAAGACCCGCGCCTTCGCCGACGTGATGTCGGAGCTGAACGGCTTCTTCGACGTCCACGAGGAGCTGGGCACCTGGCCCGGCGGCGTCCATGTCGAGCTGACCGGAGATGACGTCACCGAGTGCGTCGGCGGCAGCGACGACCTGGTCGAAGCTGACCTGGTCAACCGGTACGAGACACTGTGCGACCCCCGGTTGAACCGGAACCAGTCCCTGGAGCTCGCCTTCTTGGTTGCGGAGCGGCTCACCGACGGTCGGATCCGGCGAGCGAACCCGGTGCAGGCGTACCAGCCAGTCAATCTGTGACCCCCACATCCGCTGTGCCTGTGATCGACCTCCGCTCCGACACCGTCACCCGCCCGACCGAGGCCATGCGGGGGGCGATGCTGGCTGCACCGGTGGGTGACGACGTCTACGGCGAGGACCCGACAGTCACCGAGCTGGAGCGCCGGGTCGCCGACGCCCTGGGGCATCAGGCGGGCTTGTACTGCGTCACCGGGTCGCTGGCCAACGTGATCGGGGTACGGCTGCTGGTCGAGCCCGGCCGGGAGGTCCTCTGCGACGTCTCGGCGCACATCGCCCGAGCCGAGATGGGAGCCCACGCCGCCCTGCACGGCCTGACCATGCGCACCTACGGCTCCGAGCGCGGGCTGCTCGATGTCGACCAGGTGGCCAAGATCATCGCCCCCGATGCTGGCCCGTACCTGGTGTCCACGGCAGCGGTAGCGGTGGAGAACACCCACAACTTCGGCGGCGGCACCGTGCAGCCCTTCGACCAGCTTGCGGCTGTGGCGCGGCTGTGTCGAGACTCAGGGGTGGGTTATCACCTCGACGGTGCCCGGCTGTTCAACGCCTCGGTCGCGTCCGGGATCGACATCGGGGACTACGGTCGGCTGTTTGACACTGTCAGCGTGTGCTTCTCCAAGGGCCTCGGCGCCCCGGTCGGCTCGGTCCTGGTGAGCACGGCCGAGAACATCGCCCGCGCCCGGGTGCTGCGCAAGCGGCTGGGTGCCGGCTGGCGGCAGGCCGGCATGCTGGCGGCGGCAGCGTTGCACGCACTTGACCACCATGTCGAGCGGTTGGCCGAGGACCATCGTGCGGCCAGGGTGTTCGCCGACGCCGTGGCCGGTGTGCTGCCGGGTGCGGTTGCGCTGGACGCCGTGCAGACCAACATCGTGGTGGTCGACACCGGCCGGCGCGCCGCAGCTGAGGTGGCGCAGCAGGTCGCCGCTCGTGGTGTGCTGATGGCACCCGTCGGACCGCGGCGGCTGCGCGCCGTCACCCACCTCGACGTCACCGCCGAACAGTGCGACACTGCCGGGCGAGTGGTGGCCGACGTCCTGGCCGAGGCGCTGACCCGGCCATGACTGATGAGCTGAGAGGTGACGAGGCGAAGGAGCAGACCCACCGCCAGTTCCTCGACGTCGCAGATGTGGACACCTGGTCCGATCTACAGGTGGTGATGGTCCAGCTCGGTCGGGCGGCGCCGTACTGGCGGGCCCAGGACACTCAAGGAGCAGTCGTTCCGCAGCAGGGTTGGGAGCGGGACTGGGACCGTAGGTTCCGGCTGGTGGAGTACAAGTACATCGAATGGTGCGAGCTCCGCCCCAAGCCCGACTCCACCGGGCTGACACTGGCCGACATCGTCGGAGTCTGTGAGGCGATCGGGTTCCAGACCGACGTCTTGGCGGACACAGTACGGGTGCTCGGCTACCGGCTGCTGCGTTAGCCGAGGCGCCGCGATCTCGCGTGCGGACCCCTGCGTGCGGCGTACGGTGGAACCGTGCGGATCACACATCTGGGGCATGCGGCCGTACTGGCCGAGAGCGGCGACGTACGGATCCTGATCGATCCCGGCAACTTCTCCGAGGACTGGCACGGGCTGACCGATCTGGACGCCATCCTGGTCACCCATATCCACCCCGACCACGTCGACCCCGACCAGCTGCCCCTGCTCCTCGCCGCCAACCCGGGTGCCGGTCTGTACACCGAACCGGGCATCCCGGCGGCGGTCACCGCCCAGGAGCTGCCCGACCTTGGCGCGATCACCGCCCTGCCCGCCGGCGAGTCGGTCACCGTCGGCTCGGTCACCATTGCGGCGGTGGGTGGCCAGCACGCGGAGATCCATCGCGACATCCCACGCATCGGTAACGTGGGCCTGGTGCTGCGTGCCGAAGGCGAGCCGACGCTGTTCCACCCGGGCGACTCCTACGCCACCGCCCCAGCGGGCGTCGATGTCCTCGCGCTGCCGGCCTACGGCCCCTGGGCTGCGATGAAGGAGACCATCGACTTCACCCGCGCCGTTGGCGCCCGGCACGGTTTTCCCATCCACGATGGGTTGCTCAACGACCGCGGCCGAGGGCTCGTCCTCAACCGCGTCAACGCGATGACCGACACCGCGGTGGTCGACCTGCGCGACGGTGTGCCGCACCAGTTCTGATCCGATCTCGACGAAGGAGGCTGACATGCGGGTTGCCATTGCCGGAGGCCACGGGAAGATCGCGCTGATCATCCAGCAGCTGTTGTCCAAGGCCGGACATGAGGCTGTCGGGATCATCCGGAACCCCGACCACGCCGCCGACCTGCTGATCGTGGGCGGGATTCCGGTAGTCCTGGACCTGGAGCACACCAGCGTGGAGACGCTGGCCGCCGACCTGGTCGGCGTCGACGCCGTCGTGTTCGCCGCCGGCGGCGGTCCCGGCAGTGGGCCGGAGCGCAAGCTCACCGTCGACCGGGACGGGGCAATCCGGCTGGCCGACGCCGCCGAGCGTGCCGGCGTGCGGCGTTACGTGATGATCTCGGCGCGACGTACCGACGACTACGATCCCGAGTCCGACGACGTGTTCCAGATCTATCTGCGGGCCAAGAGCGAGGCCGATGCCAACCTGCGCGAGCGGAACCTGGACTGGACCATCATCCGGCCGGGTGGCCTCACCGACGAGCCCCCCACCGGAACGGTGAGCGTGGCCGAGCATCTCGGTGAGGACGACGCCGGTGGAGGCACGATCCCGCGCGCCGATGTGGCCGAGCTGGTGGTGCAGGCGGTCACCCAGGGACACGCCGTCCGACGTCAGTTCGAGGTGGTATCCGGCACCCGGCCGATCGCCGACTGCTGGTCCGAGCTCGGCTGAGCGCTGGTCACGCCAGGGTACCGTCGCCGCTCGGCGGCCTGCGGACGCTTGCGTCGGCCACCACCGGAGGAGGGGCCCCAAGGTCCTCCCAGACGAACGCTGGGACACGGGCCAGGAACGCGGGAAGCAGGTCGGCGAGCCGCCCGATCTCGAGCAGGTCGTGCCGGGAGGGGTAGCACACCAGCATCGTGCCGCGGATCACCAGCTCGGGCGGCTGCGCCTGCAGCAGGAACTCCATCATCCGTGGGTGGATGACGTCGTGGGCGAACTTGGGCGCAGTGGAGTGCACGTCGAAGGTCTGGTTGAAGATCTCGCTCTCGAAGTCGATGCTGCGCCCCCACAGCCTCCCCAGCAGTGAGTCCTTGCTGATCCGCAGCTCCGGCATGGCCACGGGAAGCCCGAGCATCAGGATCGGCTGTTCATGCTGCTCGGTGTAGGTCTCGGTCCGGGTGCCGCCTTGTCCGTCGGACACGGTGCGGGTGTGAGTGGTCTCCCAGCGGTACCGGAACGCGGTCAGCGGCAGTCCGCTGGTAGTGCCCTGCACCACGTCCTCGGTCCGTTGTCGGCGCCCCTGCCCGAACGGGGAGAAGCCGGCGAACATGGGGATCAGCTCATCGTTGGATCTGCTGACCGTCCAGTCCTGGCGGTAGACCCCGAGCCGAGGAACCTTCGGTGGGACCGCGTACGGCTGCAGACTGGAGAAGTCGACCCGCTCCGCGACCGCGGCCAGCCGCTCGAGGTAGCTCTGCAGCTGGTCGGGATCCTTCGGCGCACCCACGGCGACCAACGCCCCGTGGTCGATGCTGAGGTCGACCGGGGCTGTCGCCGACCAGTCCAGCAGCGACTGGCGCACGGCCGGGGTGAGCACCGCCGCCGCGTAGCCGGGGTCATCGGCGCGGGTCAGCAACGCCGTGTCGAACTGAGGCTCTATCGCCACCTCGCCGGCGGCCACGCCACTGCGCCGCTGCGCTGCCCGGGTGCTGACGTACAGCTCCGGCAGGACCGTCGGCAGCGCGAGCACTGCAACCCGTTCAGAGAAGTCGGGCCCGGCACCGGAGTACTCGTACTCGAACACGCTGAACGGCCAGCCGGTACGGGTCCGGCCGGTGACCGCCTCGTCGATGTCGCGCTGCAGGCCCCAGTCGAACGGTGGGTTGCCCAGCGAGGTCACCAGGTCCAGGGTCGGCCTGGGATCGTGCTGCCAACCCAGCTCGGCCACCTTCTTCTTCCAGCGGTACCGGCGAACCGCCCAGAAAACCGCAGCTGCCAGCGCGACGGAAACCACCACGACGAGGAGGATGACCAGCCCGCGATTCATCTGCTCTCCAGCGTGCTCGGGACCGGCTCGCCGGCAGCGGCCGGCCTGGCGGTGGACCGCGGAGTGAGCTCCACCAGATACATCGCGGCCAGGATCGACAGGCCGCCGACGACCATCCGCGCGGTGACGGACTCACCGCCGAGTGCGACGGCGAAGCCGGCCGCCCATACCGGTTCCATCGACATGATCACCGCGGCCCGGGTCGCTTCCACGTGGGCTTGCGCCCAGGTCTGCAAGAACATGGTCAGGGCACCGGCGACGACGGCCAGATAAGCCATTGCAGCCCAGTCGGCCGAGGTGGCCGGCAGTTGGATGCCGCCCGGTGCGGCGGCCAGCGCGCAGAGGGCGGTGATCACGATCATCTGTACCAAGGTCAGGCTCATCGCGGTGCCGGCGCCGCTAAGGCGCCCGAGCGCGATGATGTGTCCGGCGTACACCACCGCTGAGGCCAGGGTCAGCAGCTCCCCGTACCCGAGGGTGAAACCGTTGAGCGACAGTACGCCAAGACCAACAGTGGCCAGCCCCACCGCCAGCCACGTCGTCCGCCCGACCCGAACCCGCAGGATCAGTGCCCCCAGGACCGGTGTGGCCACCACGTACAGTCCGGTGATGAACCCGGACACGCTGGCGGCCGTGTGAGCGAGCCCGACCGTCTGCAGGATCTGTGCGATGCCGTACAGCAGCCCGAGCAGCACCCCGCGGCGCAGCGTCTGGGCTGACATTCGCAGTTGTCTACCGGCGACAGCCAGCAGCACGACGCTGGCGATGCCGAACCGGACCGCCAGCATGTCGGCGACCGGCAGTCGGTTGAGCAGGTCCTTTATCAGGAAGAAGGTCGATCCCCACGCGGCGGTCATGGCCAGCAGCGCGAGGAATGCCGCGGCGGAGGTCCGGTTGGTCGCTGCAGCCATGCCCTCAGCCTAGAGGCGCAACCGGTGGCGGATCCCCAACCGGACCAGCAGCGCTCAGACCAGGTAGAGCGTGATGGTCGAGCCCTTGGGCGCCTTGGCCCGCGCCGCCGGGTTCGTGTACGCGACGTATCCGACGCCGAGGTAGTTCTGGGTCACCTTTGCGGTCTTCACCTTGAAGCCGGCTCGACGCATCACCTCGGTGGCCGCCTGCACGCCCATCGCCCGGACCAGCGGCACCGTTACCAGCACCGGTCCCAGTGACTTGGTCAACGTGATGGTGTCCTTGGCAACCCCCGTCCCGCCGTCCGGGTTCTGGCGGATCACCTGACCGGCCTTGACGGTGCTGGAGTGCTTGCTGGTGACGGTTACGGTGAACCCGGCCTTGCGGAGCGACTTGGTGGCCTCGTCGGCGGACTTGTCGGTCCAGTCGGTGACAGGGATCGGCTTGGGCCCGCGGGACACGACCAGGTCCACGCGGGTGCGCTTCTTCAGCGCCGTGCCAGGTCGTTCCGACGCGGCCAGGACAGTGCCGAGGGCGGCTGACTCGGAGTAACGGATGTCGATGGCGCCGACGGCGAGGTTTGCCTCCGCCAGCGATGCCTCCGCAGCCGCCTGCTCCAGTCCGAGCACCGCGGGCATCCGGTAGCGCTCCGGGCCTTTGGAGACCACAGCCGAGATCGTCTCCCCGGGCAGGATCTTCGACCCGGGTCCGGGGTCGGTGGAGATGACGATCCCCTGGGACACCGACTCACTGTAGGCGGAGTCGAATTGAATCCTCAGGCCGGCAGCCTCGGCCGCCTGGCTTGCTTGGGTCTGCGTGAGCGAGGTGAGCGGGGGAGCGCTGGTGAACCGGCCGTCGACCAGATACCACCCGGCCAGGGCTACGACTGTGGTGAGTAGCAGGACCAGCAGCAGCGCCAGCCAGCCGCGGCGTCGACGCCGGACCAGGCGGCGGCGGTCCTGCGCCAGTCGCTCGGCGGACACCGGCGAGTTCGGCAGCAGGGCCGAGGGCTCCATCGGGTGGGCACCTGAGTGGCGGCGTCGCGGCACCGCGGGTGGTGGTGCATCCGCCAGGTGCGGCGGGGGGTAGTGAATCGGGTCCGGCTGTGCCACGTACCCCGGCCGGGCGTCCACGGCTGTGGACCCGGCAGGCCGCGGGAGGTCGATCGCGGCGACCTGCTGCGTGGCCTCGTAGTCGGCGTGGTCGCCTGGTTCACCCTCGGTCGGGAGACGACGCAGGGTGATGGTGAGGTCTTGGGTGAGCTCCGGTTCGTCAGTCAATCCGTCGCGAAGAGCGGCCCTGACCCGGCGAACCTGGGTCAGCATCACCTTGGCGTCGTGGGGGCGCAGATCGCTGTCGCGAGCGGTGACTCGGGCGATCAGCGCGTCCAGGTAGGGCGGGATGTAGCCGGCGGTCGGCAGGGCGGATGGCGGCGGTACGTCCTTGTGGACGTGCGCGTACGCCACCTGGATCGGGGTGTCCCCGGTGTGGGGCTTCCGACCGGTCAGCATCTCGAACAGCACAACGCCCGCGCTGTAGACGTCGGAGCGGGCATCGGCGCGGCCGGAGACGACGAGTTCGGGCGGGAGGTAGGAGACGGTGCCGATCAGCAGGCCTTGGGTCGCGGTCGAGGTCTGGCCGCTGATGGCTTTGGCCAGGCCGAAGTCGGCCACCTTGATCTGGCCGCGCTCGGAGATCAGCACGTTCTCCGGCTTCACGTCGCGGTGCACCAGGCCGGCGTCGTGAGCAGCGCTGAGCGCGCTCAGCACCGGCTCGATCATCTCCAACGCCCGCAGCGGGGTGAGCGGTGCCTCACGTGTGATCAGCTCACGCAGGGTCTGGCCGTGGACGTACTCCATCACGATGTAGGGCCGACCCAGGCCCTGGCCCTGGTCGAAGACGGAGACCACGTTGGGATGGGAGAGCCGAGCCGCGGCGCGTGCCTCCCGGTCGAACTTGCGAGCGAACTCAGCGTCGTCGCCCAGCCCGACATGCATCACCTTCACCGCGACGGTTCGGGTCAGGCGGATGTCGAGGGCCTGATAGACGGTCGCCATGCCGCCGCGGGCCAGCCGTGCAGTGATCTGGTAGCGACCGTCGAGCAGATGACCCACAAGTGGGTCGCCGGTGCTCGTCATGGTCACGCCTACTCCAAACGCGGTTGGAAACGGCAAAACTCGCCTGGAGGGAAGTCTAGGAGGGGTGGCGGGGTTCAGGGCGGGGGCGCGCCGGGCCCGGCCCGGACGGTCGGGCACCCCTCCGCGCCGGCCCGGCTCTTCAGTCGATCAGTCGATCCGGCCGTGCGGGGAGGAGGACGCGGTGGCGTAGCGCCGTACCGGGATCCGGCCGGCGCCTCGGGCCAACCTGCCGGCCTGGACCGCGAGCTTCATCGCCTCCGCCATCTGCCGTGGGTGCTCCGCGCGCGTCACCGCAGAGGCCAGCAGTACGGCGTCGCAGCCCAGCTCCATCGCCTGCGAAGCTTCGGACGCGGTGCCGATACCGGCGTCCAGGACCACGGGCACCCGTGCCGCCTCGACGATCAGCTCGATGTTGTGCGGGTTCCGGATGCCCAGGCCGCTGCCGATCGGGGCGCCGAGCGGCATCACCGCTGCGCAGCCGGCGTCCTGCAGCTTGCGGGCCAGGACGGGATCGTCGTTGCTGTAGGGCAGCACCACGAAACCGTCCGCCACCAGCCGCTCGGCGGCGTCCAGCAGCTCGATCGGATCGGGCAGCAGGGTGATCTCGTCGGCGATCACCTCCAGCTTGACCCAGTTGGTCTCCAATGCCTCGCGCGCCAGCTGGGCGGTCAATACCGCCTCCGCGCTGCTGTAGCAGCCGGCGGTGTTCGGCAGTACGGCGATGCCGTGCCGGTCCAAGATGTCGAGCACCGACCCGGGGGCGCTCGGGTCCACCCGTCGCATCGCCACGGTGGTCAGCTCGGTACCGGATGCCAGCAGCGCCTCCTCCATCACAGCCAGGCTGGGGGCGCCGCCGGTCCCCATGATGAGCCGGGAGACGAACTCCCGGTCCGCTATCCGCAGCGGGTCGGTCACCGTCGTCGCGAGCGTGGTCTGGGTCACCTGCTCAACCACCCTGCACCTCCACAGTCGCCACCTCAGCGGCTCGCACCTCAACCACCTTGCACCGCCGTCACGATCTCGACCCGGGCACCTTCGTGCAGCCGGGTCTGGTCGATCTGGGCCCGCGGCACCACCGAGCCGTCGAGGGCGACGGCGATTCCGCGGGTGCGCTGGCCGTCGTAGCCCGGACCGAGCACGTCGACAAGCCCGGCACCGGCGGCTACTTCCCGGCCCTCGCCGTTGACGAAGACCTTCATGTTGTTCCCCTCGTCGCGCTTGCCTGGGCCGGTGGGGGGTCGGGCGACCCGCTCGGTGCTAACTGTTCCGGGGCCAATCGGTCCTGGGCCGACCCGTCCTGGGCCGACCCGTCCGGGGCCAACCGATCCGAGGCGAACCGATCCAGCGTGAACCCGCTAGCCACCTCCGGCAGCGTGCCGCGCTCCACCAGGTGGGTGATCGCCGTCGCTGTGACCGGTGTCAGCAGCACCCCGTTCCGGTAGTGGCCGGTGGCCAGCAGCAACCCGTCCAGCTCGCAGGGCCCGAGGATCGGTGCGTTGTCCGGCGTGCCCGGGCGGTAGCCTACGGAGGTCTCGCTGAGGACGTACTCGGCTGTCACCGGCAGCACCTGGCGGGCGTCGCGGAGCAGCTCGTACACCCCACCGGCAGTGACCCGCCGGTCGAACCCGAGCTGCTCGACCGTGGCGCCTACCACGACCTCACGGCCGGAGTCCCGTGGCACCAGGTACACCTCCTGGCCAGCGGTGAAGGCGCGGATGGTCAGGCTGGGTGGCGGCATCCGTACCGGGTCCAGCCGCAGAATCTGACCCTTGACCGGACGAACCGGGATCGGCGGGGTACCACCGACCTGGGCGGCCCAGGCGCCATTGGCCAGCACCACCGCAGCCGTCATCCAGCGGGTACCGTCGGCCAGCACCACACCACTGACCCGACCATGCTCGGACTCGACCTGATGGACGAAGCCGGGGACCTCGAGCACGCCGGCGCGGCGGGAGGCCTCCACCAGGGCGGCCCAGAGCAGCCTGTTGTCACAGCTCCAGTCACCTGCCACCAGCAGACCGGAGCGGATGGTGGGGGACAGTAACGGCTCGTAGCTTCGGCACTCCCTGCTGGTCAGCCGCTCGCAGTCGAGCCCGAGACGATCCAGATAAGCGGCCAGGGCGGCGAGCTGGGCCGCGTCGTCGGAGTTGCCGGCGACCGAGAGGGTCGGGGTCCGGCGCAGCCCGGCTGGCAGTCCGCTGGCTTCCTCCAGCTGGGCGACGAACCCGGCGTACTGGCTGATCGAGGCCTGGTTCAGCGCCAGCAGCGCGCCTTCGGTGAAGGTAGTCTCGGTGACGGGCGCCAGCATCCCCGCCGCGACGCCGGACGCGGCAGCCGACCGTTCACCGGTGACCACCACGACGCTGCGGCCGGTCAGCCGCAGCTGCCACGCAATGGCAGTGCCGATCAGCCCCCCGCCGACCACGACAACGTCAGCGGCCTGCGGAGCGGTCATGGGGTCCATCCTAGGCGCGGCGTAATGTAGCCCGCGTGACTGCGCTGATGGGTCTGGATGCCAGGATGCGGCTGGCCCGGCTGTACCTGTGCACCGATGCGCGCCAGGACACCGGTGACCTGGCCGAGTTCTTGGAGGAGGTCTTCGCTGGCGGAGTCGACATCGTGCAGATCCGGCAGAAAGAGATGGACCCCGGCGCCGAGCTGGCGGCGCTGGAGGTCGCCCGCACCGTCGCCCGGCGGCATCAGCGACTGGTCTGCGTCAACGACTCCGCCGTGCTGGCCGGACGGTTCTCCGCCGACGTGCTGCACCTCGGGCAGACCGACGGAACGGCCGCGGACGCCCGGCGGCACCTGCACGAGTGGGCCCAGATCGGCCGCTCCACCCACACGCCGGCCCAGACCGACGCCGCCGTCGCCGACCCGCTGGTGGACTACTTCTGTGTCGGGCCGGTGTACGCCACGTCCACCAAGCCCGACTATGCCCCGGTCGGGCTGGAGCTGGTCCGCTATGCAGCACGGGTCGCGCCTCCGGCTGACCTGAGCGCCAAGGCGTGGTTCGCCATCGGCGGCATCAACGTCGACAACCTGGACCAGGTGCTCGCCGCCGGGGCGCGGCGGATAGTCGTGGTCCGCCCGATCACCCAGGCTGCCGACCCACGAGCTGCGGCCGCCGCGCTCAAGCAGCGGCTGGCGGCGGCGTGGCGGGAGGATCCCGGGATGCGGTCGTACAGCCTTGCGGCCGCTGGCGGGCTGGGCCACACGCGGGGGCGGTGAGACTCGGGGAGCGGCGAGAGTCGGGGAGCGGGAGCAGGTGCGTGCGAACCCCGACGGGCTCAGAGCTCCCGGTGTACCGCTGCCCCGGCCAGTGCAGTCAACGCGATCCTGCCCTCGGCGGTGATATCGGCAGCAGCCAATGCGTCCAGAGCCTGGCCGTAGCCGTCGTCGATCATGGCCTCGACTGCGTCTTTGGCGCCGGAGGAGATGATGACGTCTTGCAGTAGTGCTATCCCGGTGTCGTCCAGTCTCGGGTCCCCCAGCAGCCGTACCAGCAGCTCCTGACCGGCGGCGGAGGACCGCGCGTGGGCATGCGCGACCAGCACGGTGCGCTTGCCCTCCCGCAGGTCGTCGCCGGCGGGCTTGCCGGTCACCAGCGGATCGCCGAAGACGCCGAGCAGGTCGTCGCGGAACTGGAACGCCCGGCCGAGCGGCGAACCGTACGCTGCCAGCGCCGACTGCAGCGCTTCGTCGGCCCCGCCGAGCGCGGCGCCGATCTGGCAGGGCCGCTGGACGGTGTAGCGGGCCGACTTGAGCTCCACCACCCGGTTCTCGTCGGCCAGCGCGGCCGCCGCGGCGTTCCGGGCGGACCCGGTCGCTGGGTGCAGCGGGTGCACCTGCGCCAGTACGTCCAGATACTGGCCGCAGGTCACCTCCGTCCGCATCGCCTGGACCAGCGGCAGCGCGGCTCGAAGCTGAGCATCCGGCAGACCGGCCCGCTGCAGCATCTCCACCGACCACATCAGCAGCAGGTCGCCGAGCAGGATGGCACCGGCGTGGCCGAACGTCGCCGGGTCGCCCAGCCAACCGGCGGCGGAATGCAGGGCCTCGAACTGCCGGTGGGCCGCGGGCCGGCCGCGTCGTACGTCCGAGCCGTCCATCACGTCGTCGTGCACGAGGGCGCTGGCGTGCAGCACGTCCAGGCTGGCGGCGGCGCGTAGCAGCGGACCCGGGTCGTCGGGTCGGCCGGCGGCGGCCACGTACCCCCAGGCGCAGAACGCCGGCCGGAGCCGTTTGCCGCCGTTCAGCAGCTCCTGCGCCATCCGGTGCACCGTGCCCAGCTCGGACCCCATCGGCTGCAGCACCTCGGCCTGCTGGTCGAGGAACTCCTGGAGCTGCCCAGAGATCGCCTGCCGAAAGCTCGCTGAGACCGGAGCATCCGGCTGCCAGACGGCGTCGAGATCCGACGTGCCCATCGGTGCGTTGATCACATGCTGAGCCTACGGAGACCTGTCAGGGTGGTGACCTAGGGTTGTGCCCATGTCGGTCCACGCAGGGGTCTCAGCCACCCGTACGCCGACCATTGCCGATCTGTTGGCAACCAGCGAGCGGCCGCTGGTCTCGTTCGAGCTGTTCCCCGCCAAGGACGAGGTGCAGCAGCGGCAGCTGTGGCAGACGATCCGGGAGCTGGAGTCGCTGGGTCCTGACTTCGTGTCCGTCACCTACGGTGCCAGCGGGTCGACCCGGGACCGGACCATCCTCGCCACGGAGGCGATCGCGCGCCACACCACCCTCCGCGCGATGGCCCATCTCACCTGCGCCAGCCAGTCCAAGGACCAGCTCCGACAGGTCATCGGCTCCTACGCCGCCGCCGGGATCCGGCACATCCTCGCCATTCGAGGCGACATGCCGGGTGGCCCGACCGTGCCCTGGGAACGCCACCCGGAGGGTCTGGACAACGCCACCCAGCTGGTCGCCATGGTGCGCCAGCTCGGGGACTTCTGCGTCGGCGTGGCCGCCTTTCCCGATCTCCACCCCGAGCGGCACGACCCCGACCTGGACGCCCGGGTGCTGGTCGCCAAGGCCGAAGCCGGCGCCAGCTTCGCGATCACCCAGCTGTTCTTCACCTCGTGCAACTACTTCGACCTCGTCGCCAGGGTACGGGCGCTGGGCTGCGACCTCCCGATCATCCCCGGGATCATGCCGGTGACCAAGATCTCCCAGATCACCCGGTTCGCTGAGCTGTCAGGCGCAGCGCTGCCGAAGCGGGTCACCGACCGGCTGGAGGCCGCCGCGGATGAGGAGGGTGTACGCCGGGTCGGAGTTGACGTGGCGACGGAGCTGTCGGAGGAGCTGCTCGCCGGAGGTGCCCCCGGACTGCACTTCATCACGATGAACCGCTCCCGGGCTACCCGAGAGATTTACGCCAGATTGCCCCAGGCTCAGCGTCGAGGGTGACCAGTCGCTGCGTCGGGCGGGTCAAGGCGACGTAGAGCACCCGGACACCACCCGGTGACTCGTCGACGATGTCGTCGGGGGTCACCACCAGCACGCCGTCGTACTCCAACCCCTTGGCCTCCAGCGGGGTGACCACAGCGATCCGCTCCGAGAGACCGGCGACGGCGGCGGACAGGTCCGCCAGCCGCGATGGTGGGCAGATCACTCCGACGGTGCCCTCCACCTGATCGAGCAGGTCCCGTACGGCACTCTGGGTGGCGGCGACCAGGTCACCCTCGGGCGCCACCAGCAGCTCCGGTTGAATCCCGGTGGACCGGACCGCGGTAGGCAGGTCCGCGTCGGGGTAGGCCTCGATCACCACCCGGGCTGCCAGGTCGAAGACTTCGGCCGGGCTGCGGTAGTTGGTGCTCATCCGGAACCGGCGCAGCGGTGCGCTGCCGATCATGTCGATGACCGCCCGGGCCGCCTCCTCGGTGTCCGGCCAGGAGCTCTGTGCCGGGTCTCCGACCACGGTCCAGCTGGCCTGGGACCCACGACGCCGCAGCATCCGCCACTGCATCGGGGTGATGTCTTGAGCCTCATCCACCAGGATGTGGGCATAGGTCTGGTGCGGCGTCGCGAACGGGTCGATCTCCCGGGCAGGGCTCATCCGGTCCATCGTGGTGACGACCTCGGACACCTCCTCGTCGGAGTCGATGAACAGCGAGCTCTCGGTCTCTACTTCCGGCACCGGCCCGATCAGGTTGACCAGCTCGTCCAGCAGCGCCCCGTCCGCGGCGGTCCAGTTGGCCTTCTCCCCGACACCCGCGGCGCGGTAGCTGGCGCTCAGCACCTGCTGCTCGGCCTCGGACAGTACCGAGTCTGCGGCCCGCGCCAGCAGCAGCGGATCGGACAGCCGCAGCAGCGCGGCTGGCGCGGTCAACGGCGGCCACCAGGCGTTGCAGAACATCCGGTACGCGGCGGTGCTGGTGACGATGTCGTCGAACTCGTCCCGCTCCAGGTCCAGCTCGGCCGGCTTCCGTCGCCACAAGGCGTTGAGCAGAGCCGTCTCTGCCGCCTCGCGCCCCAAGTTCAGCTTGTGGTGGGACAGCACGTCGCCCCGGATTCGAGCCAGAGTGCCGGCGTTGAGGGTGAGCACCTCCCCCCGTACGGTCAGCCGCAGCTCCAGCGGCATCGACTGCGGGGGCTCGCCGACCAGCCGCTTGAGCACCTCCACCATCCGCAGGCTGCCCTTGATCGTCAGCGCCTCGCTGGAGTCGATGCGGTCCCCGCGGACCGGAACCACGTCGGAGGCGACCGAACCGATCGACCGCAACGTGACCGACTCCTCGCCCAGCGACGGCAGTACCCGCTCGATGTAGTTCATGAAGACCTGGCTCGGGCCGACCACCAGCACCCCGCCCGACTCGAACCTGCGCCGGTGGGAGTACAGCAGGTACGCCGCCCGGTGCAGTGCTACCACAGTCTTGCCGGTACCGGGACCGCCGGAGATCATGGTGACGCCCTGGTACGGCGCCCGGATCGCCTCGTCCTGCTCGGCCTGGATGGTGGCGACGATGTCCTTCATCTGGTGCCCGCGGGCGCGGGACAGGGCCGCCATCAAGGCGCCTTCCCCGATCACCACGAGCTCGACGTCTGCGGCGTCGCCGTCCAGCAGGTCGTCCTCGATCCCGATCACCTTCATCCCCGAGCAGCGCAGCACCCGCCGCCGGGTCACTTGCATCGGGTTGCTGGGGGTGGCTCGGTAGAACGGTTCGGCGGCCGGCGCCCGCCAGTCGATCACCAGCGGTTCGTAGTCGGCGTCGCGGACACCGATCCGGCCGACGTAGCGGATCTCTCCGTCGGTACGGTCCAGCCGGCCGAACACCAACCCCTCATGCTCGGCGTCCAGCACCGCCAGCCGCTTGGCAGACTGGAACGCGAAGACGTCTCGTTCGTAGAGTCCGGTACCGTCCTCCTCGCGGACGAAGTTGGCGCGATCCGACTGGTACAGCGCCTTACCGGAGGCTGCCACCTGCTTCGCCGACCGGGTCGCCTCAGCAAGTCGGGTGTACACCAGGTCGACGTGGGCCTGTTCGACCGCCAGCTCGTGCTCCAGGGTGCCGGTCGAGCGTGAATCCGCGTTAGTCAAAAGAGAAATATTCCTAACCCGATAAATGGACAACCGAGTCTACAGTCGCTCGCTCAGTTCAGGTAGTCGTGACCGCCGTAGGAGGCAAGTGCGGCCGACAGCACCGTCGCGGAGGGTGAGCTGCCGCCCCGGGAGAACGGTCCGGCCACGAACAGTCCAGGGAGCACGCTGCTGATCGGCGGTCGGCGAAGCCAGCTGCGAAAGCCGTGCCACGCCACCCCGCCTCCGGTACGGGGCACTCCGGTCGCGTAGTCGTGCACCGTCTGCAGTGTCGCCTCGCCGATTTCCCGGGTGAACACCACCCGGGGTCCGCTGGGTCCCTCCGACGCCTGGTGTTGCACCGTCTCGGTCACTCCGGTGCCGCGTTGCGGCAGCAGCGTGTGGGTGACCGTGGGCGCCAGAGCCGGCTGCAGCTTGTGCACCGCGCGCCGTTCCGGTCGAGCCGCGCCCGGCGGCAGCAGCCGGTCGTACAGCTGCCAGGGGTCGACCGTGCTGATCACCGCTGCGGCATCCTGCCTGTTGCCATCCACCACGACCCCGCACGCGCGGTCGGCAGCGACGACGACCCCTGCTACCGGGCTATTGAGGTGGACGCGCACCTTGCGCTGTGCCAACCGGTCAGCGAGGACGTCAACCAGGACGGAGCTGCGACCGGTGTCGGGCCCCTCGATCATCCAGCGGCCGAAGGCACGGGCAACCGAGAGCTCCACCGCACACCAGGCGGGGGTGTAGCGCGGCGACGAGCCGAGCCGGTAGGCGACCGTACGGATGACGGCAGCCAGGTGGGGGTGGTCGACCTCGCGGGCCAGCTGCTCGATGCTGCGACGTGGCCCCAGTCGCTTGCGTACCTCGGTAGTGAGCTGGGACTTGCTGCGCAGCTCCGCCTCCAGGCCGAGCGGCCGAACCGCCTGCCAGACCTCGTCCAGCTCGTCCAGCAGCGACTGCCAGCGGTGCGCCACCGCTGCCCCGTACGCCTGACCCAGGGCGTGGTGCTGCTCCCCCCGGTCGGTGGGCAGCACCAGCTCGTGTCCGTCGGCGAACACGTGCCGAGCCGGGGCGGCAGGTACCAGGACGTACCCGTGTCGCTTCAGCTCGACCTCGAAGGGGCGGCCGCTCTTGCGGAACAGGTCACGAAAGGGCGCCGGGAATCCCAGGATGCTCGGCGCATCATCGACCAGCACGCTCACGTGTGCATCTTCTGGCTGGTACGGCGCCCAGCAGCCACCGAGTCGGTCAGCCGCCTCGAAGAGCTCCACCTGGTGTCCCGCCTTGGCCAGCCGGGCGGCCGCGGCCATCCCGGCCAGCCCGCCGCCGATCACCACGACGGGGCCCTGGTGCGCGCTCATAGCCAAGCAGGGTAGGTGATGGGGCGGAGCCGGAGCCGGCGCTGTGCAGCCAAGGCGGGATCTGCGCTGGTGCTTATGCCGCTAGGCTCGCACCCGTGCAGATTGCCGTGACCGGATCCATCGCGATGGACCACCTGATGACGTTCCCTGGTCGGTTCGCCGATTCGCTGGTCGTGGAACAGCTGGACAAGGTTGCGCTGTCCTTCCTGGTGGAGGACCTGCAGATCAAGCGCGGCGGCGTCGCCCCCAACATCTCCTTCGGTCTGGCGGCGCTCGGCCTCAACCCGCTGCTCGTCGGCGCGGTCGGCGAAGACTTCGCCGAATACCGCGCCTGGCTGGACCGGCACGGCGTGCTGACCTGGCCGATCCGGGTCTCCGAGACCAAGCACACCGCCCGCTTCATCTGCACCACCGATGCAGACAACGCCCAGATCGGCTCCTTCTACACCGGCGCGATGGCGGAAGCCCGCGAGATTGAGCTGAAGCCGATCGCCGACAAGGTAGGCGGTCTGGACCTGGTGATCGTCTCCCCGAACGATCCGGAGGCGATGCTGCGGCATACCGACGAGTGCCGCTCGCGCGGCTACCAGTTCATCGCCGACCCGTCCCAGCAGCTGGCATGGATGGACGGTGCGTCGATCCGCCGGCTGATCGACGGCGCAACGTACCTGTTCTCCAACGACTACGAGGACTCACTGATCACGCAGAAGACCGGCTGGTCTCACGAGGAGATCCTGTCGCGCGTCGGTACCCGGGTGATCACCCGGGGCACGGCCGGCGCCAGCGTCGAGGTCGCAGGCGAGCCGCGGGTCGATGTACCTATCGCTGCTGAGACAGCACGCGTTGACCCGACCGGCGTCGGTGACGCTTTCCGGGCCGGTTTCGTTGCGGGCCTGTCCTGGGGTGTGTCACTGGAACGCTGCGCGCAGCTCGGCTCGCTGCTCTCCAGCTATGTGATCGCGGTGGTCGGCACCCAGGAGTACCGGCTGGACGGAACTTTCCTGCCCCGGTTCCAGTCCGCCTATGGCGAGACGGCAGCGGCAGAGATCGCCGGGTCGCTGACGCAAGCGCGGCTGTAGCACCCCTACGCTGCTCTCATGAGCGAACCCACGATACAGCTGCTGCCCGCGGACGAGTCCTGGAACCGGGCGCTCTGCGTGGTGGCGCATCCCGACGACCTGGAGTTCGGCACCTCAGCGGCCATCGCCCGCTGGACGGATCAGGGCAAGACAGTGGTGTACGCCATGGTGACCAGCGGCGAGGCGGGCATCAACGCGATCCCACCGGCTGAGTGCGCGCGACTGCGTGAAGCCGAGCAGGTGGAGTCGGCACGCATAGTCGGCGTCGACGTGGTGGACTTCCTCGGCCAACCCGACGGGGTGCTGGAATACGGCGTCGCGCTCCGGCGGGTGATCTGTGCATCGGTACGTCGGCACCGTCCCGACATCGTCATCACGAACAACTTCCGCGACACCTGGGGAGGTCAGTCGCTCAACCAGGCGGACCACATCGCCACCGGACGCGCCACGCTGGACGCGGTGCGCGACGCCGGCAACCGGTGGGTGTTCGCCGAGCAGCTGGACCAGGGCCTGCTGCCGTGGGGCGGGGTGACCCACGTCTGGGCGGCTGGGTCGCCGGCTGGCCGGCATGCCGTCGACATCACCGACACCTTCGACCGCGGAGTCGCCTCGCTGGAGGCACACCGCGCCTACATCGACGGGCTGGGATGGGAGCACTTCGATCCGGAGGAGTTCTTGGAAGGCGGCGCCCGCGCCATCGGCACCCAGCTCGGGGTAGCAAAGGCCGCCGGGTTCGAGGTCTTCTCCATGGGCTGGGGCGACTGAGCAAGCCCGTCTGCCAGACCTCGCACCGGTGCACCTTCGTCCGCCGCGCTTGGGGCTTGACGAAGTGTCGGCCAGTCGGTGTATGTTGGTTTTGTTCGAACGGACGTTCGATTCTCAGCCCTGGGGAAGGGTCGAATCGTCATCCGGTCCGGACGACCGGCGCGTGTTCGCGGCACGCGCTGCGGCACGCCGTCGGTGCGGATGGACCTCGACCCCCATCCGCACCGAAGCCGGGCCCGGCCAGGTTCGCGGGGGTCCACCAGCCACGGACTTTGGACTGCGCAGGGGAAGGGGTTTCAGTGGTCAACCGTCGCGGTCCCACGCGATGCCTCGAGGCTGTGCTGCGCACCAGTCCGGCGAACTCGGTTCCTGCCGTCCGACGCGGCGATTCCGCCAAGGTCCCAGGCATTAGGCTGCAAACCACGACTTCGGCTGCAGCAGAAGTCAGCCAACGACTCGCAGGAGGTCAGATGCCGGAGCCGCGTCGGCGACGCTCGGTCTCACAGACTCATCTGCTCAACCTGCTGTCGGCCCAGCTCGCCGACCACTTTCCGGACGCAGCCGACGTCATCGATGTGGGAGGTGGCACCGGCGGCGTGGCCACCGCGATGGCCACTCTTGGACACCACCTCACGGTGATCGACCCGAGCCCCGACGCCCTGGCATCGCTGGAGCGGCGCACCGCGGAGGCGGGGCTGGTGGGCCATGTCCGCGGCGTCCAAGGAGACGCCAACGACCTGCTGGACATCATTGGACCGGCAGGGGCGGACGTCGTCATCTGCCACCGCGTGCTTGAGGTGGTCGACTCACCTGCCGAGGCACTGACGGCGATGGCCTCGGTGCTGCGCTCCGGAGGGGTGCTGAGTCTGCTGGCGTCGCAGCGCCACTCCGTCGTGCTGTCCCAAGCCCTCAACGGGCACATCGCGTTGGCCCGGCGGACCTTCGCCGACCGGAACAGGTTCGACCACGACCAGATCATCGCGCTGGTCCAGCAAGCCGGCTTCGAGATCGTGGCCGCCCACGGCATCGGAGCGGTGTCTGACCACGTACCGGAGGCGTTGGTGGAGTCCGAGCCCGGCGCCTACGCCGAGCTGTATGCGCTCGAGGACGAGATCAGCCAGGACCAGACGTTCCGCGCCCTGGCGCCGGTGCTGCACGTGTTCGCCCGCGCCGGCCAGAAGAGCCCAGCAACTGCATAGACGGGCACCGAACGTGAGCATCATCATGCACGTTGACATGGACGCGTTCTACGCCTCGGTGGCACTCAGGTCCCACCCGGAGCTGCGTGGTACGCCGGTCATCGTGGGGGGTTCCCACCGAGGGGTGGTCCTGTCGGCCACCTACGAGGCCCGAGCCGCCGGGGTCTGCTCCGGGATGCCCTCCAGTCGTGCCAGGCGGCTCTGCCCGGCCGCGACCTTCCTCAGCCCGAACTTCGACGCGTACACCGAGGTGTCCCGCGCCATCGTCTCCGTCTTCGAGTCGGTCACCGCCGTGGTGGAGTCAGCGTCGATCGACGAGGCGTACCTGGACGTCACCGGGTCCGTTCGCCGGCTGGGGTCGCCGGCATCCATCGGTGAGCACATCCGGGCGGTGGTCGCCGACGAACAGCAGATCACCTGCTCTGTCGGGATAGGTCCGACCAAGTTCATCGCCAAGGTTGCCTCCCGGGCCGCCAAGCCGGACGGGCTGTGCGAGGTGCCGCCCGACCGCGTCGTGGAGTTCCTGCATCCGCTGCCAGTCGAGGCGATGTGGGGCATTGGCCAGTCGACGGCCGACAAGCTGCATCGCTTGGGGCTGTTCACAGTGGGCGACCTGGCGCAGACGCCGACGGACACGTTGCAGCGGGCTTTCGGCCCGCATGCTGGGAGGATGCTGGCCGCGCTTGCCTGGGGTCGGGACGCCCGCCGAGTGACGGCGTCGGTACGGGAGCGCAGCGTCGGCTCGCAGGAGACCTTCGGTGCGGACATCGACGACCCGGAAGTGGTCAAACGTGAGCTGTTGAGGATGTCCGCTCGCACCGCAAGTCGACTGCGCAAGGCGCAGCTGCTGGGACGTACGGTCGCCATCTCAGTCAGGTTCGCCAACTTCACCACCGTCACCCGTTCCGCCACCGTCAGCAGCCCCACTGACGTCACTGACGAGATCTACCAACAGGCGGTGGCCTTGTACGACAAGCTCGGCGCGCACCGGGCCAGGGTCCGCCGCGTCGGCGTCCGGGTCGAGAGTCTGGTGCCCGCTGAACGCGCCTATCGACAGCCAGAGCTCACCGCACCGGAGCGCGGCTGGAGGGAGGCGGAGCAGGCCGTCGACCTCGCTGTGGGCAAGTTCGGCCCTGCGGCAGTGCAGCGTGCTGCCCTCACCCGACACCGGGTGACAGGGTCCGGCGAGGGGCGTGAGCACCGCTGGGAAGCAGAACACATCACAACACGGGACTGATTGTCCGATTGGGTTTCGCTGGGCCGAATCGCCACCTAAACTGAACTCAACTTCGCCCAACAGGGTGGACGGAATGGCGCATGTTCCAGCATGTGGTGACCCTTTCGTGGCAGATGATGGTGCAAAGGGGCACTCAGGACCTGTGGATGGAGTGTGCGCCGGCCGCAGCGTAGTAACGAGACAGTGGGAGGTGGCCAGTGGCCCTCTCAAATGAGGAGCAACGGCTCCTCGACCAGATGGAACGTGCCCTCGCAGCCGAGGATCCGAAGCTGGTTAACGCGCTGCGTGGAACTGGCATTCGACGAGTCCATCGACGAAGGGCCGCCATCGCCGGGGTCGGGTTCTTCGCAGGGCTTGCCCTGCTGATCGCCGGCATCTCCACCACGCCATTCCTCAGTGTCGTGGGCTTCGTCCTCATGGTTGCCGCTGCGGTAACCGCGATCTACTCCTGGCAGCATGTCGGATCCGGCCCGGACAACGGCCGCAGCACCGACCGGCCTAGAACCACCCAGCCTTCCGGCTCACCAGACGGCCAAGGGTTCATGGACAAGATGGAAGAGCGCTGGCGTCGTCGTCGCGACGAGTCCGGCTTCTGAACCTCAACTTCTGAACCTTTCACCTGCACTTTGACCTCCGCGATGTCGGCACGCCCGGATGTCGGTGGCGCTGTCGTAGCCGCCTGCCGTCCGGTGCCAGGCACCTGCAGCTGACACCTTGAGCCACTCGCCGACCCCTGGCCCTCGCCGGCAGGGCTGGCTGCCGAGTCGCTGATTCTTCGCATGTCGGGTACGCACTCCGGCCCTGGCCGCAGCGGCCGGTCGCCGGTGCTAAACCTTCGGCGGTTTGCGGAAGAGCGAGCGTGGCAGCAGCACCGCTGCAGTCTTGCGCCAGAAGCTGCGCGGCTCCGCCAGGCCCCGCCGGATCTCCTCGGTCATCCCCGGCAGCTCGGACAACGTCTGGGTGTCGGTGAAGGTCCGCGCATAACGGGACCGTTCCACCAAGGTGGCGACCTGGGTCATGGTGTCGCCCTGCTCCGCCTCCAGCCGGTGAACGATCTCCGAGCCGATGGCGCGCGGCGAGCCTTGCGGCCAATCCCCGCCGTAGTCCACCACCGAGTCGCGGATCTCTGCCCAGGCCGACTCGACGCGCTCTTCCGCGGATGCCGTGTCCGACAGTCGCGAGCTCCGCCGCCGCATCCGGATAGTTGCTGGCGCAGCTAGCACCAGCAGGGCCAGCAGGCCCCCACCCGTACCCACCAGCGTCCGTACCCAGGGGAAGGCCGCGCCGTCGTCGGCACTCGTCGGCGCCTCGGTGGAGTCCGCCGGTACCGACGGCGCGGTGCTGGGGGCAGCATCGCTGGCGCCGCTGCTCGGGTCGGCCGACGGGTCGTCGCTGGCGTCGCCCTGGGTCTGGGTGCTGTACGACGGGGCCGCCCCGGCAACCGAGGCAGGCGTCGGCTCAAACCGTACCCAGCCGTACCCGGCGAAGTAGAGCTCCGGCCAGGCGTGCATGTCGCGGATGGAGACCTTCCAGGTCTTTCCGTCGCGCTTGCCGGGGAGGAAGCCGACCGCAACCCGGGACGGGATGCCGACCACCCGTGCCATCATCGCCATCGCGCCCGCGAACTGTTCGCAGTAGCCCTCCTGGTCGCCCAGCAGAAAGTTCTCCAGTGCCCGGTAACCCGAGCCCGGCTGTGACTTGACGGTGTAGGTGAAGCGAGGGCTGCGCAGGTAGGCCTGGATCGCCGCGGCCTTGAGCGCGGGGGTGTCGGCGTCATCGGTGATGTCACGGGTGAGCTTGACCAGTGACTCCGGCAGGTCACGAGGCACGAGGCTGGTCACCGCCGCGTCGGCCGGCGTACCGACCAGAGCCGTGACCAAATCCTTCGCGTTCGGCTCGATGTCCACGCTCTGCACGGTGTAGTCCAGCCGCCGGATGGCGTTGAGCCGGTTACCTCGCCCGTTCGCGACCACCACGAGGGAGTTGGAGTCGTATGCCCATTCCCCCCGGGCCTGGAAGGACCGGGCGGCGTAGGGCAGCGGCAGGTACTCAGCGCCGAAGTCGGCCACCGAGATGTTGGTGGTACGTCGCCTGCCCGGCTCGGAGCTGACTCCGGGAATCTGGCCCAGCTCCGTGCCGCGGTCGAGGTTCATCTGCATGTTGCCGAAGCCGTTGGAGCTCAGCTGGGGCAGCGACGCCATCCGGAGGTACACCCCACCCGGCGAGTCGGTGGTGTACTGGATCACCTCCCGGTCAACCGGTTGGTTCAGGTTGCGACGCAGGTCAAGGGTGGGATCGCTGAGCTGTAGCGGTCCGTTCCCGCCGGGGCCGCTGCCGAACCCGACACCCGGCAGCGACAGGGTGGGCAGGGCCATCCCGAGGATGGCGGTCAGTACCAGAGCCGGCACCCCGATGTAGGTAGCGGCGCGCCAGACCACCGGCGTCGCGGTGCCATAGCCCTCCGCGGAGTCGGCGGAGAGCCCACGGGTCCACCTGGTGGTGCTGTTCAGGCCCTCCGCGACCAGAATGGCCAGATAGCCCAGCGCGATGCAGGCGAAGCTCAGCACCCCGGTGTCGGTGGTGGTACCAATCGCCGGCACCGCGAACATGGCGGCCGGTGGAGCGATCGCCCACGCCGGCCGACCAAGCCCAGAAACCAACCAGTCAGTGAGCACTGCGATGGCGCCGATGACGGTGACGAAGATCAGCTTGACCCCTTCGTCGGGAGCCATCGGCGATGCCTGGGTCTGCATGTGCTCGACGCCTGAGCGCCAGAGCGAGACGAAGTGGCCGTACCAGGTGTCGGCTGTGCCCGGGATGCTGCCCGCGAGCGCGGCGACGAAGGCGGCCAGCAGCCCGATCTGCGTCCCCAGTACGGCGCCCGCCCCGAGACCGGCCCGACGCAAGCCGATGGTGGCGACGCCGATGGAGATGATCAGCGCCCAGCTGACTCCGAGGAAGCTCAGGTCTCGCGTCAGTGGGACCACGGTGAAGGTTGCCAGGATGATCGACACCATCACTGCCAGACCACTACGGTCGCTGCTACGCATCAGGCCACCCTCCCTAGCTGGTCCACCGCGGACCAGGCCTGTTCGACACTCATCCCGCGGGGCACTGTGATCACCCGCCACTGGTTGTCGCGGAGCACCTGTGCTGCGCGCTCCGACTGAGTCCGTATCCGTTCGTTCGCCGGCTGGTCGGCAAAGCTGTCGACGTCCAGCACCAGCGCGATGCCTTGGGCTCGGTTGCGGCGCAGCCGGAGCAGCGCGTTGGCGTCCTCTGATCCCATCCGACCCATGATGGCGATCACCAGCTGGCCGGGTCGGTCCACGGACGCAGCCTCGATGGCATAGTGCATGGTCGCCGTCTGTCGCGGCTTGAGGTCGGTCAGCCGATTGATCACGACCTCACGGCTGGTGGAGCTGTGCTGTCCCATGGTTCCGGCGATGTGCAGTGGCCCGTTCGCCTCGAAGATCTCGACTCCGAACCCATCGTCCAGGAAGTGCACCGCAATCGAGGCGGCGGCTGAGATGGCCCACTCGATCGAGTTGTTGATGCCGTGCCCGGCGTGGGCGGTGCTGCGGGAGTCGAGGATGATGCTGGCGCTGGGGTCGAGCGCCTGCTCCTCTCGGCGCACCATCAGCTCCCCCCGGCGGGCGGTGGAGCGCCAGTGGACCCGACGTACGTCGTCGCCTTGGCGATACTCGCGGACCAGGGCGTCGTCCTGGCCGACGATACCGATGCGGTGTGGACGCGCCTCACCGGTGCTGCCCGCCCCCCCAGCGGTACGCATTGCCGGCAGCGGCACGACGCGCGGTGTGACCAGGACCTCGGTGGTACTGACGAACTGGCGGTCCAGGCGGACCAGGCCGAACGGGTCGGTGGTCCGGACCATCAAGGGGCCAGTGGAGAACCGGCCGCGCACCCGGCCGAGCAGCGGATAGTGGACCTCACGCTGCCAGCTCAGGTTCGCCTTGTCCACGAGAAAACGCGGCCGACTGCCCAGCTCGGCCGGGACCGCGTCCTCCAGCAGCAAGATGCCCGCTGGCAGCCGGCCATCCTGGCCCAGGATGATCTTGCCGTGCATGGGGGATCCGAGTGGCACCTGGGCCGGCTCCACCGACCGCTCGCAGGACATCCGCAGGCGAGCCCGGGATACCAGAACTGCCGCGATCAGGGGGAGGACCAGCAGCAACAGACCCACGCGCATCAGGTCGCGCTGCCCCGCAAACATGGAGATAACGACAGCGCTCAGGCCGATGACGGCGAAGGCGCGGCCCCGAGCGGTGAGCAGCCGCCACAGCATTCGCATCTGAATTACCTCCGGTCGGGAACGTGCACCGAGTGGACGGCGGCAGCGATGATGTCGGCGACCGTGCGGCGCGCCAGCTGGGCATCGCTGGACGGCAGCACGCGGTGGGCCAGCACGGAGACGGCCAGCGCGGAGATGTCATCGGGGCTGACGTAGTCCCGGCCGGCCAAGGCGGCGAAGGCACGCCCAGCCCGGAGCAGCTGCAACGTTGCGCGCGGCGAGGCACCCAGCCGTAGGTCGCGGGAGTTGCGGGTGGCGTTGACGATCTGGACGATGTAGTGCTTCACGGCCGGGGAGACGTAGACGGTCTTGACCGCGTCGATCATGCCCCGGACGGCGCTCGCGTCAGTCACCGGCTGCAGCATGGCCAACGGGTCGGTGGAGCCGTGGGAGTCCAGCATGTCGAGCTCCGCGCTCGGGGTCGGGTAGCCCATCTCGATCCGGATCATGAACCGGTCGCGCTGTGCCTCGGGAAGGGGATAGGTGCCCTCCATCTCGATCGGGTTCTGCGTGGCGACCACCATGAACGGGGTTTCCAACAGGTACGTGGTCCCGTCCACGCTGACCTGGCGCTCCTCCATCGACTCCAGCAGGGCCGACTGGGTCTTCGGGGACGCGCGGTTGATCTCGTCCCCGACCACGATGTTGGCGAAGATGCCACCGGGCTTGAACTCGAAGTCCCGGGTCTCCTGGTTGAAGATCGACACTCCGGTGATGTCGGAGGGAAGCAGGTCGGGGGTGAACTGGACCCGGCGGACCGTGCAGGCGATGGAGCGCCCGAGCGCCTTGGCTAGCATCGTCTTGCCGACGCCCGGCACATCCTCGACCAGCAGGTGGCCCTCGGCCAGCAGTGTCACCAGGGCTAGGTCGATCGAGCTCCGCTTGCCCTCGATGACGACCTCAACCGCCTGCCGCACCTTGCCGATGATCTGCACAACATCTCCGAGGGAGTACGTTCCCGCGTCCGTCGCCTTGTTGTCGTAACTCAGACTCACTGGCCCTCCGTACCCAATTGACTCCGTCAGCAGTAGCGAAGATCGACCGGGTAACAGTCGGGAACGCCGTCGTGACCTGGCTTGCTGGTGTTCGCGACCTACGCCGAGACGCACGCCGGGGCGGCGCCGACACCACCTGTGCCTCGGCGTCGCCCGGTGACATCGTATGCCGCGGCTAGGCCCGGCAGGACGCGTCATCCCACACCTTACGTGGCACTGCCGCAGAACCCAAAGGGTGCGAAAGCACCTCCTTTTGTCCCGGCGCCGCAGCGTGCCAACACGCCCGACCCCGCCTGAGGGAGCAGACCGGATGCCCTGGGGAGGAAAGTGGAGTACTGTGGCGGAAAGTGGAGTTGATCGGGCCGATTGTGGAGCGAGGAGGTGCGTGCCGTGTTTCTCGGTACCCATACTCCGAGGCTCGACGAGAAGGGCCGACTGATTTTGCCGGCGAAGTTTCGGGACCAGCTGGCTGAGGGACTGGTCATCACCCGTGGACAGGACCGATGCCTCGCGATCTGGCCGATGGCAGCTTTCATCGAGCAGACCCAGACCCTGGCGAATGCTCCGTCCAGCAACCGGCAGGTCCGTGACTACCAGCGGATGCTGGCCTCCGGCGCATCTGACGAGACACCGGACAAGCAGGGCCGGATCACGATTCCACCGCACCTGAGGACGTACGCGGGTCTGGACAAGGACTGTGTCGTCGTGGGGGCGATCAACCGGGTGGAGGTTTGGGACCACGACTCCTGGCAGGAGTACTCCAGTCGGCAGGAGTCATCCTTCGCCGACATGAACGACGAACTGTTCCCGGGGCTGTGAGTCGCGACTCAAGGCTGCGGGAACAGGTGACAACTGAAGAACTGATGGTGGGGCCGCGACTCGTGTCGTGAGGCTTCAGCCCGCAGGTCTGGCTCCCTGGCACACCTTCCCCGGTGTCAGGTAGGACTTCCCGCAGACCTCCGGGCTGAGACCTCTAGGCACGATTCGTCCCCATCATCGATGGAAGTCAGCAGGTGTACTGCCTGCAGCAGGTGTTGCACGTAACTGCGCCGATAGGCGATGAAAGGGTCGAGATGTCCTTGCTCGAGTCGAGAGCACGCCGGTCCCACCGGCCGCCGCCGACGCGGGACCCGGCGACCCTCCACCCAGTCAGCTCCGGGACAACCCGGGCGCCAGGCGACCGCCGGATACGACAGCAGGCGATGGATAGCGTTGCAGCGGCCAGCCTTTCGCTAGGCGCCTCCCTTGGCACCACCGTGGCGATCTGGGCACTGCTGAGGTGGCTGTCATGAGCACCGCCGCCGAACAGCACATCCCTGTCATGCTGGCCGAGATCGTCGCCCTGCTCAGCCCTGCCTTGATGAGCCAGCAAGACCTCCCGAGCCGGCAGGACTCTCCAGCCGGCGCCGATATCGCGGCCCCCATCCTGGTTGACTGCACCCTCGGGATGGGGGGCCACGCCGAGGCGCTGCTCGCGGCCTGTCCGCAGGCACACCTGGTCGGTCTGGACCGGGACGCAGATGCGCTGGCCTTGGCCGCGGAGCGGTTGCGCCCCTTCGGTAACCGGGTCACCTTGGTGCAGGCTGTCTACGACGAGCTGCCGGAGGTGCTGGCGCGGCTCGGTCATCCCAAGGTGCAGGGTGTGCTGCTGGACCTTGGCCTCTCCTCGCTGCAGATCGACCGGCCGGAGCGGGGCTTCGCGTACGCGGTGGACGCGCCGCTGGACATGCGGATGGACGCACGGCAGCCCCTTACTGCCGCTGAGGTCCTGAATAGCTACTCGGTCAGCGATCTCACCCGAATTCTGCGGCGCTACGGCGAGGAACGTTTCGCCGACCGGATCGCCCGCCGTATCGTGGCGGCTCGTGAGGTTGAGCCGTTCAGCACCTCCAGCAGGCTGGTGGCACTGCTCTACGACGCCATCCCCATGGCAGCGCGCAAGACCGGCGGACATCCGGCGAAGCGTACTTTCCAGGCGCTGCGGATCGAGGTCAACGACGAGCTGGACGTGCTGGAGTCGGTCCTACCGAGCGCGATCGCGGCACTGGCCGTCGGCGGACGGATCGCCGTGTTGGCCTACCACTCCTTGGAGGACCGCCTGGTGAAGCAGATCCTGGCGATCAAGGCGGCCGATCGCGCCCCGCGCAACCTGCCGGTGGTCCCCCCGGGGTACGGGCCCGAGCTGAAGCTGCTTACCCGTGGTGCCCAACGACCAACCAGCGAGGAGGCTGCCCGCAACCCACGAGCGGCCTCGGCACGACTGCGGGCAGCGGAGCGGATCGAGGAGGCGGCAGCGTGAGCGCACTCTGGGCCCCAACGACTGAGAACGCCCAGGTCCCGGAGTACGGCACCCCGCCGGCGCGAACATCGACCAGGTTGCGCGCCGTACCGACACCGCGCGCCCGACTGGCCCGGTTCCCCTTTCTGGTGATCCTGGTCGGCGTCTTCGGTCTTGGGATGGTCGGTCTGCTGCTGTTGAACACAACGCTGCAGAACCAGGCCTTCGAGTCCCGGGCTCTCACCCGCCAGGCGGCGGAGCTGGCCTACGCCCAAGGTGAGATGGAGAGCCGGATCGACCAGCTGGCAGCGCCACAGGAGCTGGCTCGGCGAGCGTCGCAGCTCGGGATGCGTGCCAACCCGGAGCCGGCCTTTCTGGTGGCACCCAGCGGCAAGCTGGTCGGAGATGGCAAGCCTGTCGCCGGGTCCGAGATGCCCAGTCTGATCGTCAAGACTCCGCAACAGCTGGCGGCGGAGCGGGCTGCGGCCGAAGCCCGGAAGGAGGCGCGGGCAGCGGCGGCCAAGGCGAAAGCCGAGGAGGCACAACGAAAGGCTGCCGAGAAGGCAGCGGAGGTCAAGAAGCAGGCGGAGGCCAAGAGGCAGGCGGAGGCCAAGAAGCAGGCGGAGCGCGAGAAGTCGGACTCCGATCGCAAGCGCGGGGGCCAGCAAACGACCACGACCTCGGGCGACCAGGAGGGACGCGGCTGATGGCAGAGCGACGGCCACACCCATCCCGGGTGGGCGCGGCATCCCGTTCCACCCGTTCCACCCGTTCGACCGAGGCATCCCTTTCCACCCGGGGGGCTCGTTCGACCGAGGCAGGATCCGCCCACCAGCGCCCGCTCCGACCGGGGGTAGGGAGCTCGACCGGACGTTCGGCCGCTCAACCGTCGAGCAGAACCGCCCCAGATAGGAAACCCCGGAGCAGGAGAGCACCAGGCAGCAGGAGATCGCGCAGAAAGGCGTACCGGGCGCCGGTGCGGTTACCGCTGGGCCACGCGCCCCGCCGGCTCCAGCTGGTCCTGCTGGCGATGGCGATCGCGCTGTCACTGTGCGGCGGTCGCTTGGTGCAGCTGCAGGGGTTCAGCTCCTCCGCCTACGCGGCCACCTCGGCCGAACAGCTCACCAGGACCTTGCCGCTGCTGCCCTCCCGAGGTGACATCACCGACCGCAACGGTCTGGTGATGGCATCCACCGAGGCCGCGGTGGCGATCACCGCCGATCCGCAGCTGACCGCTCCTAAGGCCGCCGAGATTGCCGCGGTGCTGCGGACTCACCTGAAGGTCGACCCGGTCACGATGGTGAGCCTGCTGACCAAGCCGAACACCCGGTTCGTCTACCTGGTCAAGAAGGTGCCGGCGGCCACGTACAGCAAGATTGCGGCGGACCTGAGCCAGCGCGACATCTACGGCGTGTTCCGGGAGAGCGACCCGATCCGGACGTACCCCGGCGCGGCCCTCGGCGGCAGCGTGATCGGTTTCGTCGGCGCAGACGGGAAGGGTCAGGCGGGAGTGGAACAAACCCTGAACACCGCGCTGGCCGGCGTGGAAGGTAAGGAGAAGTACGAAAGCGCCCCCAACGGCAGCAAGATCCCGCTGGGTTCCAGCGTCACCGTCCCAGCGAGGAACGGGGCGAACTACCAGCTCACCATCGACTCCGAGCTGCAGTGGGTGGCGGAACGACGGCTGGCCGCACAGGTGCAGCAGTCAAAGGCGGACTACGGCTTCGCCATCACCATCAACGTCAAGACCGGCGAGATCCTTGCGATGGCTAACGCTCCCACCGTTGACAGCTCCAACCCTGGAGCCAGCGGCGTCGACGAGCGCGGCAACCGAGCCATCACGCAGGTGTACGAGCCTGGCAGTGTGCAGAAGATCCTCACCTCGGCCGCCTTGATCGACGCCACCCAGAGCAACATCTCGGCCGCCAGGATCACCCCCGAGAGTCGGGTGAGTATCCCGCCGCTGCTGGCCTCGGGCGGTGGGCGGATCAAGGACCACTTCAGCCACGGCAGCTTGCGCTTCCTCATGCGCGGTGTCATCGCTGAGTCCTCCAACATCGGCATGGCCCTGCTAGCCCGCCAGGTCGACAAGGAGACGATCAGGAACTATCTGTTGTCCTTCGGGCTCGGTGCCAAGACCGGCGTCGAAGGTCCCGGCGAGGCGACCGGGCAGCTGCCCCCAGCGGACATGCCTGGCTACACCCGCGACCAGATCGCCTTCGGTCAGGGCCTCTCGGTGACCGGGGTCCAGGTCGCCGCCGCCCTGGCCGGAATCCTGAACGATGGCGAATACCGTCCCCCGACCGTGGTGAAGGGGGCGACCGACTCCAACGGGAACGCCGTCGAGGTGGCCCGGGCGCCGTCACGGCAGATCGTCTCCTCCTCGACTTCGGATAAGGTGCGCGACCTGATGCGGGCAGTGATCGATACCGACAACGGGCGCGCCAACTTGTCGCTGGACAACTACGCAAGCGGCGGCAAGACCGGAACCGCAGAGCGGTACGAGAAACGCTGCGGCTGCTACCGCGGATACGTCACCTCCTTCGCAGGCTTCGCACCGCTGCATGACCCGGAGATCCTCACCTACGTAGTGGTGAACAACCCGCGCAGCGGGGACACCGGAACAGGCGTCGCTGCACCGGTCTACCGCGACATCATGAAGATCGCCCTCCCGCGCTACTCGGTGCCGCCGACCACGAAGGTGACCAAGCCGAAGAAAGTCACCTGGTGATGGACGTCTCATATCGGAACCGCCGATCGGCACCCCACCAACGACCGAGCGGAGACGCGTCGCGACACCGGGCGGGCCAGTCCTGTGCCGAGTCGATACGGTCATAGCCGTGTCCTCAGTTCCTTCCGTGGCAGCGGCTCGGCCGCGGCGCAGCGGCGGGCTGGCGCTGTCGGACCTGTTCGGAGTGGCCCACCACCGCGACCAGGCGGTCACCGGCATCACCGTCGACTCCCGTCTGGTGCGTCCCGGTGACGTCTATGTCGCGCTGCCCGGCCGGACCGACCACGGGTCCCGGTTCGCCGCTGACGCCGTACGGGCCGGTGCGGTGGCCGTACTGACCGACGCCCAGGGCGGTGCAATCGCCGCCGCCTCGGGCTGCCCGGTGATCGTCGTGCCCGACCCCCGGATCGCGATGGCGCCGGTGGCCGCTCGCATCTACGGCGACCCCAGTACGAAGCTCACCATGCTTGCGGTGACCGGCACCAACGGCAAGACCACCACCAGCTACCTCCTGGACGCTGCCCTTCGGGCCGCTGGCCGCCATGTCGGGGTGATCGGCACCATCGGCTTCTCACTCGACGGTGAACCGCTACCGGTGGCCCGTACCACCGTCACCACGCCCGAGTCGCCGGAGCTGCAGGCCCTGCTGGGCCTGATGGCTGAAGGAGGCGCCGACTCCTGCGTGATGGAGGTCTCCTCGCACGCCATGGTGCTCCACCGGGCGGACTCGATCGCCTTCGATGTCGCCGCCTTCACCAACTTCGGCCGAGACCACCTGGACTTCCATGGCGACGAGGAGTCCTACTTCGCCGCCAAAGCGAGCCTGTTCACGCCAGACCACACCCGGCACGCCGTGGTGAACGTCGACGACAAGCACGGGCGTCGCCTCGTCGACCAGATCGCCGCAGCCGGCGTGGTCGCCTGCTCCACCACCAGCCTGCGCGGTTCGGGTGGTTCGGCCACTGAGGCCGACTACACCGCCACCACAGTCGCACTCCGGCCGGACGGCACCCCCCTCGTCCGGCTGGAGTGTCCCGACCGGCGGATCGAGTTCCAGCTCGCGCTGCCCGGCGACTTCAACATCCGCAACGCCGTCACAGCGCTGGCCATGCTGGATGTGCTCGGCGTCGATCTCGACGCAGCCGCCGAGGGCCTCTCCACGGCACAGGTCCCGGGACGGATGCAAAGAGTTGACCTGGGCGCGGACGCGCCCACCGTCTTCGTGGACTTTGCCCACACTCCTCAGGCGGTGACTGCGGCGCTCGGCGCGGTGGGGGGATCCAGGCGGGTGGTCGTGCTTGGCTGTGGCGGCGACCGTGACCCGGACAAGCGTGCACCGATGGGGGCGGCCGCCGCGGCAAACGCGGACCTGGTGATCGTCACCGACGACAACCCCCGCATCGAGGACCCGGCGGCGATCCGGCGGCAGATCCTGGACGGCGTCCGGGCGGAGATCAGCAAGGATCAGCTGAGCACGGTCGTCATCGACGGCGGTGACCGCCGGTCAGCCATCCGTACCGCTTTGCAGCGGTCCGGGCCGGGTGATGTGATCGCGGTGCTCGGAAAAGGTCACGAGTCCGGCCAGGAGATCGGCGGGGCCATCCACCCGTTCAACGACATCGAGGTCGTCGCCCAGGAGTGGGCGGCGCTCCGGGCGAGCCAGGACACCGGAGCGCGGCGATGATCGGACTGACAGTGGCCGAGACAGCCGCGGTGCTGGGGGCAGAGGTCGTCGGTACCGGCAACCTGGATACCGTCCTGACCGACCTGGTGGTCGACTCCCGCTCGATGCCGGCCAACGCCTTGTTTGTCGCGCTGCCCGGCCAGCGGGCAGACGGGCACGACTTCGTGCCGGCGGCATGGCGAAACGGCGCCGCCGCCGCGCTGACAGCCCACCCGATAACCCCGGCTCCTGAGGCGGGGATCGCGTTGGTGGTTGCTGACCCGTTGGCCGCCATGGGCGCACTCGCTCGCCATCTGGTGGACCGGGCTACCAGGCGGGGACTCCGGGTGGTCGCGATCACCGGCTCGCAGGGCAAGACCTCCACCAAGGACCTGCTGGGTCAGCTGCTGGAGCGGACGGCCCCCACAGTGGCGCCGAGCGGCAACCTGAACAACGAGATCGGGGTGCCGCTGACGGTCGGCCGGATCGAGCCGGACACCGCCTTCCTGGTGGCGGAGATGGGTGCCCGCGGCCTCGGTCACATTGCCTACCTGTGCCGGCTGGTCCCGCCGCAGATCGGGGTGGTGCTCAACATCGGTCATGCCCATCTCGGTGAGTTTGGCAGCCAGGCGGCCATTGCGCAGGCCAAGGGCGAGCTGGCCGAGGCGGTCACCGCCGATGGGGTGGCGGTGCTGAACGCCGATGATCCGCTGGTCTGGACGATGCGTGGCCGGACCGCAGCACCCGTACTGGGGTTCTCCGTCCGCGGTCAGCCGGACAGCGACCAGTCCGTGTGGGCCAGCGACGTGGCCAGCGAGGCGGATGGTTGCTGCCGGTTCCTGCTGCACGCAGTGCTGCCCGGCAGGGCTTGCACCGAGGCGCCGGTACGGCTCCAGGTGGCCGGCCGCCACCAGGTCGCCAACGCGGTCGCCGCTGCTGGAGCCGCTCTCGCCTTGGGGTTGGAGCTGGATGAGGTGGCTGCTGGGTTGAGTGCTGCCGGTCTCAGGTCCCGGTGGCGGATGGAGACCCGGCTACGTGACGACCAGGTGCTGGTGGTCAACGACGCGTACAACGCCAACCCGGACTCCATGCGAGCGGCGCTAGAAAGCACCGCCGAGCTCGGCCGGACCCGCCAGCGGATGTACGGCCAGGCCCGAACCTGGGCTGTCCTCGGCGACATGCTCGAGCTCGGTGACTCGGCGGCTGCTGAGCACGCCTCGCTCGGCGGCTACGTCGCCGACCTGGGCTTCCACCAGCTGATAGCGGTCGGCAGCTACGCCGAGGACGTGGCCGCCGGCGCCCGGGCCGCCGGCCTGGATGCTGCCGCCGTGGAGGCGTACCCAGACAAGGAGCAGGCCGGTGCCTCGGTACGCGCCGGTCTCCAGGCCGGGGACACGGTTCTGGTGAAGGCGTCCCGTGGCATAGCCTTGGAGACTGTGGCTGAGGAGATCCTGCGACCTCCTCGGCTCCCAGACACCCCCCGACAACCGGCCGCCGACAGTAAGGAAAGCGCGTGAAGACGATTGTTTTCGCGGGCTGCCTTGCCCTGCTCGGTACCTTGCTGGGCACCCGGCTGGCGATCACGTTCCTGGTCAAGAAAGGCTATGGCCAGCTGATCCGCGATGACGGCCCAACCTCCCACCACACCAAGCGGGGCACACCCACCATGGGTGGCCTGGTGATCATCGCAGCGGTGCTGGTCGCGTACTTCGGGAGCCATCTGCTGACCTGGACCCCGCCGTCGGCGTCGGCGCTGCTGGTGCTCTTCCTGTTCGCCGGTCTGGGCGCGGTCGGGTTCCTCGATGACTTCATCAAGATTCGCAAGCAGCGGTCCCTGGGCCTGCGCACCAAGGCCAAGATCGCCGGTCAGTCGATCGTCGCCATTGCTTTCGCCTTGCTGTCGGTGCGTTTCCCCGACGAGCGCGGTGTCACTCCGGCTTCGGACTCGATCTCCTTCCTCCGGGACATTCCCTTTCTCGAGCTCAATAGCGTGGTGCTGGTCATCTTGTGGGTGATGTTCTTGATCGCCGCCGCCAGCAACGGGGTGAACCTGACCGACGGCCTCGACGGTCTGGCCTCTGGGGCCTGCGTGATGATCTTCGGCGCGTACACCCTGGTCAACATCTGGCAGTACAACCAGTCCTGCGCCTACACCGCGTCGGCCGGACCGAAGTGCTATGAGGTACGCGACCCGTACGACCTTGCGGTGGTGGCGATCGCCCTCGCCGGCGCCTGCTTCGGTTTCTTGTGGTGGAACGCGGAACCGGCGAAGATCTTCATGGGAGACACCGGGTCACTGTCGTTGGGCGGTGCGCTGGCGGGACTGGCGATCTTCACCCGGACAGAGCTGCTGCTGGTCATCCTCGGTGGTCTGCTGGTGATCGAGGTGATGTCGGTCATCATGCAGGTGGGGTACTTCAAGCTCACCAAGGGAAAACGGATCTTCAAGATGTCGCCGTTGCACCACCACTTCGAGCTCCTCGGCTGGGCGCAGGTCACCATCGTGATGCGGTTCTGGATCATCGCCGGGCTGTTCGTGGCCGCCGGTCTGGGGATCTTCTACGCCGAGTGGGTGGCGGGCGCATGACCAGGGTCGACTGGCTGCCCACCGCTGACGGGACATCGCCGTGGCCGCAGGCCCATGTAGTGGTGGCGGGAATCGGTGTGTCAGGTTTCGCGGCGGCTGACGGCCTGTTGGAGTTCGGCGCCCGGGTGACGGTGCTCGACGATGACGACAACGACGCGAACTCCGACAAGGCGAAGCTGCTGCAGGTGCTCGGCGGAACCGTGCGGTTGGGGCCCGGCTCGACCCGTGAGCTGCCCGCGGACGCCGACCTGGTGATCACCACCGGATGGAGTCCGGCGACGCCTCTGCTGGTCACCGCGGCAGCCCGGGGCGTCCCGATCTGGAGTGAGGTCGAGCTGGCCTGGCGGCTGAGCCGGCCGCGGAAGGTGATTCCCTGGCTGGGCGTCACCGGGACCAACGGCAAGACCACCACCACGCAGATGTTGGAGTCGATGCTGCGCGCAGCCGGCCTCCGCACCGCCGCGGTTGGGAACATCGGCCGGCCGATCATGGAGATCGTGCTGGACCCGGAGCCGTACGACGTGCTGGCGGTGGAGCTGTCCAGCCACCAGCTGCACTGGTCGAACTCGCTGTCGCTGCACTCGGCCGCCGTACTGAACCTGCACGCCGACCACCTGGAGTGGCACGGGTCCGCACAGGCCTACCGCGATGCCAAGGCGAAGATCTACCAGCGGGTGCAGGCCAGCTGCGTCTATAACGTGGCCGACAGCCAGACCGAGCAGATGGTCGAGGAGGCGGAGGTGGTCGAGGGCGCCCGGGCGATCGGGTTCACCCTGGGCATCCCCGGCCTGTCGATGGTAGGGGTGGTCGATGACCTGATCGTGGACCGCGCCTTCGTGGAGCAGCGCCGCGACTCCGCACTTGAACTGGCCAAGATCTCCGATGTCACACCGGCGGCGCCGCACAACGTGGAGGACGCGCTGGCCGCGGCGGCGCTGGCCCGGTCCTTCGGCGTTCCTGCCATCGCTGTCCGGGACGGCCTGCGCACAGTGCAGGTGGGGTCGCACAAGATCCAGACCGTGGCGTCCAGGTCGGGGATCCGCTGGGTCGATGACTCCAAGGCGACCAACCCACACGCCGCGGATGCTGCGCTGCGCGCCTTCGACTCCGTGGTCTGGATCGCCGGCGGCCAGGCGAAAGGCACGACCTTCGACCACCTGGTTCGCACCCATGCAGCCCGGCTGCGCGGTGTGGTGCTGCTCGGGGTGGATCGCGAGGTGGTCGGCCAAGCCCTGGCTCAACACGCGCCGCAGGTCCCGGTGATTCGCATCGACGCCACGGACACTAGTGCCATGGCACGAGTCGTTGCAGCGGCCGCGTCACTGGCTGTCCCAGGAGATGTGGTCCTGCTCGCTCCCGGGTGTGCCAGCAAGGACATGTACACCGACTACGCTGCCCGCGGTAACGCCTTTGCCCGGGCGGTGAATGACCTCGACCCTCGGTCCTACGGAACCGGCGACGGGCTTGGCAGAGCAAAGGAGTGAGGCCGCGTGTCGACACTGGTACACAACCGCCCGAACCGCGACCGATCAGCCGCTAACCGCCCAGCCCCGAACCGTCCGGGCAGTCGCGGTCACGGCAGCTCAACTGTCAAGGCCGATACGGACAGCCCTTCCGCTGACCGTGGGTTCCTCGGCGTGGTGCACAGTGTGCTGGACCGTCCGCTAGCCAGCTACCACCTGGTGCTCGGGTCGTCGGCGCTGTTGGTCGCGCTGGGCGTGATGATGGTGCTCTCCGCATCCAGCGTGAACGCCTATCTCAACTACGACGACTCCTACTACTACGTGAAGCGGCAGGCCATCTTCCTGGTGGTCGGACTGGTCGGCGCGGTGGTGATCATGAAGCTGCCGCACCAGACGCTGCGGATGCTGAGCTGGTTCTCCATCGCCCTCGCCGCCATCTTGTTGATCTTGACCTACACCCCCTTGGGGCTCACCGTCGGCGGGAACCGCAACTGGTTGTATCTGGGTTCCTCGCTGTTTCTGATCCAGCCGGCGGAGTTCGCCAAGCTGGCGATGATCGTGTGGGGCGCCGATGTGCTGGCCAGGAAGCAGAAGCTGCTGGACCAGCCGCTGCACCTACTCATCCCGTACCTGCCCGGGGCGGGGCTGCTGGTCCTGCTGGTGGTCTTCCAAGGTGACGCCGGCACCGCTGTGGTCATGGCTGGGATCGCCGCCGGCGTCTTGTGGATCGTCGGTGCGCCGATGCGGATCTTCGGCACCCTCACACTGCTCGGGATGGCCGGGGTGGTTTCGCTGTTCCTCACCAGCCCGAACCGGATGCGTCGGCTGGCGGCTTTTCTGGACCCGACGGCCGACCTCAACGGTGCCAACGACCAGGCCAACGCAGGCATGTACGCGATCGCCGCCGGTGGCTGGTGGGGGGTTGGCCTCGGGGCAAGCCGGCAGAAGTGGGGCAGCCTCCCCGCGGCCCACACCGACTTCATCTTCGCTGTGATCGGTGAGGAGTTCGGGCTCTTCGGGAGCCTGATCGTGCTGGCTCTGGTTCTGGTGCTCGGCTATGCCGGCGTCCGGGTGGCGATGCGCTCGGATGAGGCATTCACCCGGTACGCCGCCGGCGGGGTGACGATGTGGTTCATGCTGCAGTCACTGATCAACCTCGCTGTGGTGCTGCGGATGCTGCCGATCGCCGGCGTGCCGCTGCCGCTGGTCTCCTACGGCGGCTCGGCGCTGATCGCAAACTCCATGGCCGTCGGTGTGCTGCTGGCGTGTGCCCGCCGGGAGCCGGCAGCCCGCAAGCTGCTGGCAAAGAAGGCTCGGTCGCCGAAGCCGCGGATGACTGCGATCGTCGGGTCCGGTCGAGGCCGCGCATGAGCCACCGCCACGTCGTACTCGCTGGTGGAGGTAGCGCTGGTCACACCTCGCCGCTGATCGCCACCGCGGCGGAGCTGCGGACGCTGGACCCCGACGTCGAGCTGACTGCTGTCGGCACCGCTAGGGGACTGGAGGTCTCAGTCATCCCGAAAGCAGGTCTGCGATTGGAGCTGATCTCGCCGGTGCCGCTGCCGCGCAAGCCCGGGATGGACCTGGCCAAGGTGCCGCTCCGGCTGGTGCGCTCGGTCGCGGAGGCGGCTCGGATCCTCCGGCGGGTCGACGCGTCGGTGGTTCTGGGCTTCGGTGGGTACGTCTCCACCCCGGTCTACCTGGCCGCCCGCCGGCTCGGGGTGCCGATCGTCATCCATGAGCAGAACGCACTGCCGGGACTGGCTAACAGGATCGCGGCCCGCCTCACCTCCTCGGTCTTCACCTCCTTTCCCGACACCCCACTGCCACACGCTCGTTGCATCGGGCTGCCCCTGCGTCGGGCGATCACCGAGCTGGACCGGGCCGCCCGCCGCGAGGTGGCGCGTGCTCGGTTCGGCCTGCAGCCGGGGCTGCCTACCCTGTTGGTCAGCGGCGGGTCCCAAGGCGCGATGCGAATCAACACCGCGGTGCTCGGGGCGCGGGACACGCTGCTGGCTGCAGGCATCCAGATCCTGCACGTCCTGGGTCCGAAGAACCTGACGCCCTCGACCGCTCCGGTGACGTCGGCGGTCACTGGTGCGGTCTACCAGCCGCTGACCTACGTCGATGCCATGGACGAGGCCTACGCGGCGGCGGACCTGATGCTCGGTCGGTGTGGCGCCTCGACCGTGCTGGAGACGGCTGCGGTCGGCTTGCCGGCGGTATTCGTCCCATTGCCGCACGGCAACGGCGAGCAGGCCCGAAACGCCGAGCTCGTCGTGGCAACCGGTGGGGGTGAGCTGCTGCCCGACGCCGATTGCACCAGTGACTGGGTGGCGCAGCAGATCCCGCTGCTGATCCTCGACGCCGACCGGCTGGCCGGAATGTCGAAGGCGAGCCGTGGCGTTGGCGTCACCGATGCAGCGACCAAGTTGGCGCGCGAGACTTTGGAGGTGGCCCGCTAATGGGACTGATCGAACCCATTGAGCTGCCGGATCCGCGCAGTCTCGGCCCAGTGCACTTCATCGCCATCGGAGGGTCCGGGATGAACGGGATCGCCTCGGTGCTGGTGCAGCTAGGCGTCGAAGTGAGTGGAAGTGACCGACAGGACTCTGAATACCTGCGGGCGTTGGAGAAGCTGGGGGCTCGAGTTTATGTCGGGCATCGGGCCGAGCAGCTCGGGCATGCTCAGACGGTGGTCGCCTCGTCGGCGATCCGTCCGGACAACCCGGAGCTGGCGGAAGCCCGTCGGCGGGGGTTGCGGGTGCTGCATCGCAGCGCCGCCCTCGGCTCATTGATGCTCGGGCGTCGCGGGGTGGCGGTCGCGGGGACGCACGGCAAGACCACCACGACCGCGATGATCTCCCACCTGCTCACCGGCTGCGGCCTGGCCCCTTCCTTTGTGATCGGCGGCGCCCTGACCGGGTCCAAGACCGGCGGCCACCTCGGCGGCGGGAACCTGCTCGTGGTGGAGGCCGACGAGAGCGACGGGTCGTTCCTGCAGTACCCGGCCGAAATTGCGGTCGTCACCAACGTCGACCCCGACCACCTGGTCAACTGGGGGACGTCGGAGAACTATGCCGACGGGTTCTTCCGGTTTGCCAGCGGCCGCTCCCTGAAGCTACTGGTGGTCAGCGCCGACGACCCCGGCGCCATAGCCCTGACCGAACGGGTCCGGCGCGCCCACGATGCCGAGGGCAGCACGCCGCTGCAGATCCTCACCTTCGGAGATAGCCCGGAGGCCGACATCCGCATCACCGATGCCGTCTTCCAGGGAACCGGATCCACCTTCAGCCTGCACGGTGCCTCCGCCGGCATCGGTGGGGAGGTCGCGCTGTCGATGCCCGGCCACTACAACGTGCTGAACGCTGCGGCCGCGTACGCAGTGGCCACCTGGTTGGGCGTGGCGGAGAGCCAGGTACGTGAGCAGCTGTCCTCCTTCGGCGGCACCTATCGGCGGTTTGAGTTGATCGGCACAGTCGACGGCACCCGGGTCTTCGACGACTACGCCCACCATCCGACCGAGGTGGCCCACACCCTGGCCGCGGCGCGTACCGGGGCGGGGGAGGGGCGGGTGGTGGTCTGCTTCCAGCCTCACCTCTACACCCGGACCCGGGACTTCTGGCGAGAGCTCGCCCAGGCGCTCGAGCTAGCGGACGAGGCCGTCGTGATGGACGTCTGCGGTGACCGGGAGGACCCGATCAAGGGCATCGACGGTCGACTGGTCAGCGATGCGATCCAGCCGGGCCGAACCCACGTCACCTACCAGCCGGACTGGGACGCCGCCGCGGGCACCGTCGCCGGCCTAGCACGTCCCGGCGACCTGGTGGTCACAGTCGGCTGTGGTGACGTCACCAAGGTCGCGCCGCAGATCGTGGCGGAGCTGGGTCGGCTCCGAGGACGTCGATGAGTCGGCTGCTGACCATGACGCGGCCTCCGGCCCCTTCGGGGGCCACGGACCCGCCCGGTCGGCTACGACGCCGGATGCCGCGCCCGTCTCGCCGGGCAATTCTTGCCGTGGCGGTATCGGTGCTGGCGCTGCTCGGCGCCTCCGGGTGGCTGCTCGGCTTCTCGTCCGCCCTGGCGGCGCAACGCGTGGTGGTGTCGGGCACATCAGCGCTGACCAGCGCAGAGGTGAGGTCCGCTGCCCAGGTGGCGATCGGTCACCCGGTGGCGAGGCAGGACGTACAGGCCATCGCGGAACGGGTGGCGGCACTTCGCGAGGTCGAGTCGGTACGAGTGTCACGGGATTGGCCGAATGGCATCCGGATCGAGGTGGTGGAACGGACCCCGGTGCTAGCCGTTCCCGACGGCGGGCGTTACAGCCTGGTCGACCGCTTCGGCGTGACCTACCGTCTCGTCAGCTCCGTTCCAGACGGCGTCGCCGTAGCCCAGGTCAGCCCATCCGATCCCGGGCTGCTGCGGGACGTCAACGCCGTTGTCCAGGCGTTGCCTGACCCGCTGGTCGGCAGGGTGGCAACCGTCGTCGCGCACTCACCGGACTCCATCAGCCTGGTACTCGGCAACTCCGACCGGATCGTCTGGGGAAGTGCCGAGCAGTCGGGCCTGAAGGCACAGGTGGTCGTCCCGCTGATGAAGCAGGACGCCTCGGTTTACGACGTCTCCGCGCCCCGGAGCCCCGCCACGCGGTGAACGTGCCCAGCAACTGCTCGTGGATGAGGTTTCCGGGCGCTAAAGGTCAAGTTGAGGTGAAGCATTCGACCGGTTTGGCAATGTTGCGGGCGTGTTGGGCGCGGTCTATGTGGACATGCCACCGAAGCCTCTCATAGCCTGTCGGAGACGCCCCGTCTGCTCTGGAACTCCCCTTCCCCGTTGAGTTGAGGTTAAGGCTTGGCGCATAAGTCCATTGCAGGCAGACACGAAGAAAGAGGCGGAACCAGTGGTCTCTGCATCACAGAATTACCTGGCCATCATCAAGGTCGTCGGAGTTGGCGGCGGTGGGGTCAACGCCGTCAACCGGATGATCGAGGCGGGCCTGCGCGGGGTCGAGTTCATCGCGGTGAACACCGACGCCCAGGCGCTGCTGATGAGCGACGCCGACGTCAAGCTCGATATCGGGCGCGAGCTGACCAGAGGGCTCGGCGCTGGGGCAGATCCGGACAAGGGCCGTCAGGCAGCCGAGGACCATGCTCAAGACATCGAGGACGCGCTCAAGGGCGCCGACATGGTGTTCGTGACCGCGGGTGAGGGCGGTGGCACCGGCACCGGTGGCGCCCCGGTGGTGGCTCGGATCGCCCGGGCGCTTGGTGCCCTGACCATCGGTGTGGTCACCCGGCCGTTCTCGTTCGAGGGCAAACGTCGCTTCACCCAGGCCGAGACCGGCATCGCCGGACTCCGCGATGAGGTCGACACGCTGATCGTCATCCCGAACGACAAGCTGCTGCAGATGGTGGACCACCAGATCGCCATCCTGGACGCCTTCAAGCAGGCCGACCAGGTCCTGATGCAAGGTGTCTCCGGCATCACCGACCTGATCACCACCCCCGGTCTGATCAACCTCGACTTCGCCGACGTCAAGTCGATCATGTCCAACGCCGGCTCCGCATTGATGGGTATCGGCTCCGCCCGGGGCGAGGACCGGGCTCGCGCCGCGGCAGAGATGGCGGTGTCATCCCCACTGCTGGAGGCGAGCATCGACGGCGCACACGGGGTGCTGCTGTCAATCGCGGGCGGTTCTGATCTCGGGCTCTTCGAGGTATCCGCGGCCGCCAACCTGATCCAGACTGCAGCCCACGAGGACGCCAACATCATCTTCGGTACCGTCATCGACGACGCGCTCGGCGATGAGGTCCGGGTAACCGTGATTGCGGCCGGCTTCGAGGGGGGACAGCCGCCGCGCCGACAGCCGGGCGTGACCCGAGCGCCTGACATTCGCCCTGGTCAGTCCCGTCCAGGAGGCCAGCCTTCGTCCGGTGAGCAGAGCCCTTCCAGCCAACCGCAGCCGGTGCCGGGTCAGGCCGGACCGACGCCGCAGCAAGGTGGCGGCAACGGAGGGCCGAGCAACGGCAGGCAGTCACCGCCACAGGAGTCACCCCCGCAGCAGCCGCCCCAGCCCCTGCAGCGTCCGGCTACCCGGCCTGGGGATGACGACGACCTCGACATCCCCGACTTCTTGAAGTAGGCGACGCCGCCCCGTACCCGGTCCGCGTGTCGGTGGGTCGGGTAGTCGGCAACCTCACAGCCGACGGGTAATGTCAGGGGAAGACGTCCAGCAATGGGAGCGTCAGCAGACGACTGGCAGGCAATGAGACGGCGAGGATAGTCAGATGGCGGAGAAGTTGAAGCGCGCAGCGGCATGGCTGGGCTTAGTCACAGACGATCGGTATGCCGACTACGACGACCGTGACCCGAACGTCGAGCTGACCGAGGGCGTTAGCCGTGAGGAGCTGGTTGGTGCCTCACACCCACAGGCCTCCGGCAGTCACGCAGCGAGCGTGACTCCGCTGGAGACCCGGCGGCCGCCAGCGACGGTGCCCACGCCTGAACCCACTCCTTCGACGCAACGGGCGGCCTACTTGTCTCGCATCATCACGGTGCACCCTCGGACCTACAACGAGGCCCGGACGATCGGTGAGCACTTTCGCGACGGCGTGCCGGTCATCATGAACCTGTCCGAGATGGAGGACATGGACGCCAAGCGGCTGGTCGACTTCGCGGCCGGACTGATTTTTGGACTTCGTGGCACTATCGAGCGTGTAACGAGCAAGGTGTTCCTGCTGTCACCGCAGAACGTGAACGTTACGGCCGAGGACAAGGAACGGATCGTGGGCGGTTTCTTCAACCAAAGTTGACCCGTCGGCGATGGCCTCGTACGCCGAGCGGACCGGAATGCGTCATGATGAAAGGTGCACCAACACCACCACGAAGAAACCAGGGGCCCACCAACCATGACTCTCGTCGGCATCATCATCAACGGCGTGCTGTCGCTCTTTCTGTTCGTCTTGTTCGCCCGGATGATCCTGTCCTGGGTTCCGGTCCTGGTCCGCGACTGGGAGCCACGCGGCCCGATGCTGGTCGTTGCCGAGGTGATCTACTCCATCACCGATCCTCCGCTGCGCGCCCTGCGCAAGGTGCTGCACCCGGTCCGGATCGGCAACTTCATGCTCGACCTCGCCTTCATCGCCCTGTTCATCCTGGTCAGCCTGCTGATGCGCATCAACGAGGCGGTTCTGATCGCCTGATGCGCCCCGGCGCTCCGAGGTGTAGATGATCCGCAGATTCGGTACGGTGGTCCGCAGTTGGGCACCCCGCCCTGCCTGATCAGCACATATCTACCGAGGTGAACGATGACGCTGTCGCTGGACGATGTCCGCAACAAGCGGTTCCGGATGGCCCGCAAGTCCGGCTACGAGGTCTTGGAGGTCGACGAGTTCGTCGACGAGGTGGAGGAGTCCTTCGCCCAGCTGCTGGAGGAGAACATCAACCTCAAGCAGCAGGTCGAGGCACTGACCGCGACCGCCGGAGCCGCTCCCATCCCGCCCGCTGCGGCTCCAGAGGCCCAGACCTCAGACGAGTCCGCAGCCGCTCCCACCCCGACCACGGCGGCCGCCGGTACCGAGTCGACCCGGATCGTCGTCACCACAGCCAGGGAGGCCAGCAGTGCGGTCGTACGCCTGGTCGAGATGACCACTGAGCAGGCTGAACGGCTGCTGGCGGAGGCCAGCGAGGACGCCCGCCGGGTCCGCGAGGAGGCGAACCAGTCCGCGCACCAGGTCACCACTGACGCTCGCACCCGCGCCGAGCAGCTGGAGTCGGAGGCTCAGGCCAATGCCGAGCGGCTGCAAGCCGACGCACTCGCCGAATCCCAACGGCTGGACCAGGAGATCGAGAGTCGCCGGGCAGACATGTTGAGCTCGTTGGAGGCCCAACGGGACGCGTTCACCAGTGCGGTCCGCGACCTTCGCCACTTCGAGGCCACCTACCGAACGACCATGGTGAGCCACCTCCGCAGCCAGATGGAGGCGGTGCAGGCTGGCAAGGCGGAACCGGCCGAGGTCCCGCTGATCGTCCGCGAGATGGACTCCCATGCCGCAGCGGGTGGACGTGACGACACCACCGATGCAGCGGCGGCGGGTGCGGGCAACGTACCGGGCGGCGATGGCGACAACACGGAGCCAGCCGAAGGCGCCGCCCCGCCGAGCGAGACGCCTCGGCTGGATGCGCTGCTCGGCGACAGCCGCTGAAGTAGTAGCCTGAGCCGTTGCACTGGCTCTGGGACCCGGGGCCCCCGCTCGCTGCGGGGGCTTTTTGGGTTCCCGAGTGACAATTGACTCCCAGGTCAAGAAAAACACCCCGGCGTCGTTGAGAATCCAGCGAATGAGCCCTACTGTCTCTGCCTTACAACGAACCCATAGGGGGATCAACATGACCACCGCCAAGGCGAGCCCCACCAAGAAGGCCGCCGCGCCCAAGTCCGCGTCTCCTTCCCCTTCGACCGCGCCGACAGTTGACCCAGGTTCGCCGTCTGACCCAGGTTCGCCGTCGCAGGACAAGACGAAGGCCGACCCTGGCGCCAGCAAGCCGGTGGACATCAAGAATCTACCCGTGCGTGACGGCGAGGAGCCCTGGGTCAAGGCGGAGCTTGACGCGGTCCGAGCCGCTCTCCAAGAGGATATTGCTCGCTTCCAGAGCCAGATCGAAATCTCCACCGCCGAGCTGGAGGGCCTGCTGCGAGACGGCAGCGAGGGCGCCGGACGCGACCCCGCTGACGTTGGCTCTGCCAACTTCGAGCGCAGGACGGAACTGTCGCTGGCAAACAACGCCCGCGAGATGCTGGACCAGTCCGAACTGGCCCTGCGTCACATCGAGATGGGCACCTTTGGGAACTGTGACGAGTGTGGCAAGCCCATCGGCAAGGGCCGTTTGCAAGCTTTCCCGCGTGCCACACTCTGTGTGACATGCAAGCAGCGCGAAGAACGCCGATAACCGTCGCCGGAACCGCAGGCGTAGCAGCGCCGCAGTGGCGCTGGCTGTTCGCGGTCGTCGCGGTCACTGGAGCCCTGCTCGACGTCGCGACGAAGATCGTGGTGGTCCGCTCGCTCGAACCGTCCGAGCCCGTCCGGCTGCTCGGCGGGCTGCTCACCCTCCGCCTGGTCCGCAATCCCGGTGCCGCCTTCAGTCTGGGGGAACGGTTCACCCCGGTGTTCGGGCTGTTGTCGTTGACGGTGCTGCTGTTCGTGGTGCTCAGGCTTGCGCCCCGGATCGGGCACGTCGGTTGGGCGGTGGCTTTGGGCCTGCTGTGCGCTGGTGTCGGGGGCAACTCCGTCGACCGGCTGTTCCGCCAGCCCGGCTTCCTGCGAGGGCACGTGGTCGACTTCCTCCAGCTGCCGTACTGGCCCATCTTCAACGTCGCTGACATGTGCATCTGTGCTGCTGCGGCACTCATCATGGTGCTGTCGGTGGTGAAGAACGTCGCCATCACCGGCGAGCGGTACGTGAAGCCGGGCAGCAGCAGCGACGGTCCGGTCGGGCCGGACGTGCCGACGGATCCGGGTCGTCCGACCCCGAACCGGGCGAGCGGACCGCTGGAGTGAGCGAGCTGAGGGTGCTGCTCATTCCCGATGGCCTGGAAGGCGAGAGGGTTGACGCGGCGGTGGCCCGCATGCTCGGACTCTCCAGAAGCAAGATCACCGACCTGATCAGCCGCGGCCATGTGGTGGTCGACGGCGTTGCCGTGGCGAAGTCGGAACGGGTCAGCGCCGGCGCCATGCTCGAGGTTGCGCTGGACGGCGAACCGGCCGGGATCGAGGTGACGCCACAGGAGGTGGCCGGCGTCGAGGTCGTCTTCGACGACGAGGACATCGTGGTCGTGGAGAAGCCGGTCGGTGTCGCCGCTCATTCTTCCGTCGGCTGGTCCGGTCCATCTGTGCTGGGTCATCTCGCCGCCGCCGGGCTACGCATCTCCACCTCCGGTGTGCCGGAGCGGAAAGGCATCGTCCAACGCCTCGATGTCGGCACCTCCGGGCTGATGGTGGTGGCCAAGAGCGAGCAGGCCTACACAGTGCTGAAGCGTGCTTTCAAGTCCCGTACCGTCGACAAGACGTACCACACGCTGGTGCAGGGACATCCCGACCCGTTCACCGGGACCATCGAAGCGCCGATCGGCAGGCACCCGGGTGCCGACTACAAGATGGCAGTCATCGCTGGTGGCCGGCACAGCGTGACGCACTACGAGACGCTCGAGGCCTTTGTCGGGACCACGTTGTTGCAGGTGAAGCTGGAGACCGGACGGACTCATCAGATCAGGGTCCACATGGCGGCCACCAAGCATCCCTGCGTAGGCGACCTCACCTATGGGGCGGATCCGGTGCTGGCGAAGCGGCTGGGGCTGAGCCGGCAATGGCTGCACGCTGTGCACCTGGGCTTCATCCACCCCAGGACACAGGAGTACGTGGAATTCACCTCGGACTACCCGCCTGACCTGCGCCACGCGCTGGACGGGGTTCGCAGCGCTTGACCTCAACGGACCAGTCGCGTAGTGGTAGCGCAGCGCGCTGGGTGGGTTCGCTAGTGTCAGGGCGTGCGAAGAGCCAAAATTGTATGCACGCTGGGGCCCGCGTCCTCAGCGCCTGAACGTCTCTCCGAGTTGGTCGCCGCCGGTATGGACGTGGCGCGGCTCAACATGAGCCACGGCGACTACTCCGACCATCTGGCAAACCTGCAGAGCGTACGGGCGGCCGCCAAGGCTGCCAACCGCCCCGTCGGCGTGCTCGCTGATCTCCAGGGCCCGAAGATCCGCCTCGGCCGGTTCGCCGCCGGGAAGGTGACGTTGGAGGTGGGGGCCACTTTCACAATCACCGTCGACGAGGTACCGGGTGACGTGCAGCGGTGCTCCACGACGTACAAGGGCCTGCCCGGTGATGTAAGACCGGGCGACATGATCCTGATCGACGACGGGCGGATCTCCCTCGTGGCGACCGCGGTCACCGACACCGATGTGGTGACCGAAGTTGTCGTCGGCGGCGACGTCAGCAACAACAAGGGCATCAACCTGCCGGGGGTCGCAGTCAGCGTGCCGGCGATGAGCGAGAAAGACATCGACGACCTGCGGTGGGCGCTGCAGAACGGCGTGGACATGGTTGCGCTGTCGTTCGTGCGCAGCGCCGCTGACATCGACATCGTCCACCAGGTGATGAACGAGGAGGGTCGCCGGGTTCCGGTGATCGCCAAGATCGAGAAGCCGCAGGCGGTCGACAACCTCGACGAGATCATCGATGCCTTCGACGCGTTCATGGTGGCCCGCGGCGACCTTGGTGTGGAGCTGCCACTCGAGGAGGTGCCGTTGGTGCAGAAGAGGATCGTCACCGCGGCCCGCCGGTGGGCGAAGCCTGTCATCGTGGCGACCCAGATGCTGGAGTCGATGATCTCTTCGCCCCGGCCGACCCGCGCCGAGGCATCCGATGTCGCCAACGCCATCCTCGACGGTGCGGACGCAGTCATGCTGTCCGGTGAGACCAGCGTTGGGCAGTACCCGGTCCTGACCGTCCAGACGATGGCCCGGATCGTGGATAACACCGAGTCCCACGGCCTGGAACGGGTTCAGGACATCATCTGGGACCCGCACACCACCAGCGGTGTGATCACCAAGGCCGCCGCCGAGGTGGCTGACCGGGTCAACGCCAAGTTCCTCGTTGCCTTCACCCACTCTGGCGACTCGGCCCGGAGGCTCTCCCGGCTGCGGACCCGTATTCCAGTCCTGGCCTTCACCCCGATTGATGCGACTCGCTCCCACCTGACCCTCAGCTGGGGGATCGAGTCTTTCCTGGTGCCCGTGGTCGGCCACACCGACGACATGATCCGCCAGGTCGATCAGGCCCTGATCGACTCCGGTCGGGTCCAGACCGATGACCGGGTGGTCATCGTGGCTGGCTCGCCCCCCGGGGTCGCTGGCCACACCAACATGGTTCGGGTCCGACGAATCGGCGCCCCGCTGTAGATATTCCGCGGCGGACTGGGGCGTGAGGTGGACCGCGAAGTAACCATGCGGCCCCCAGCCAGTCCCGCGAGATGCGGAGCATCGCCGTACATCGCGTCACCGTGCATACAGTGCCGAGGAGGGGAGTCGAACCCCTATGTCCTTTCGAACAGACGGGTTTGAGCCGTCCGCGTATACCTTTCCGCCACCCCGGCAAGGGTCTAACAGTCCCATCTGCGCCTCGGTACGACGCAACAGGGGCGGAGACATTGTGCCACAACCTCCCAGGGCTCACCGCGACTCAGCCCTCCGACGCGTGCGGCCCCGAACCGGGCCGGATCGCGCCAGGCATTGCCGTCGACGACGGGTGCGTATCCAGCGCAGCTGCCCACTCCGCAGTGGATGAGTGACGCAAGATCGGCGTAACACAACGCCGCTAGAGTGTGCTGCGTGCCGAACGAAAATACTGAGACACCAGTCCGCCCGACCCGCGTTCTCGTTGCCGAGGACGAGGTCCTGATTCGCCTGGACCTGGTCGAGATGCTGACTGAAGAGGGGTACGACGTCGTCGGGCAGGCCGGTGACGGCGAGCAGGCCGTCGAGCTGGCGACCGAGCTGCGGCCGGACCTGGTCGTGATGGACGTCAAGATGCCC
>CADCUO010000066.1 GCA_902805915.1 uncultured Propionibacteriaceae bacterium
GATCATCCTGCAGACTGTGCTCATCTACAACGACTTCCAGCACCCGCTCTACTTCCTGCCGGGTACTGAGAACGCAACGGTCCAGCTCACCCTGCTCAACTTCCAGAGCCAGTTCACCACCCAGTACAACCTGCTCTTCGCCACAATCTTGTTGGTCACCATTCCGCCGTTGATCATGTTCATCTTCTTCAACCGGAAGATCGTCGAGGGCATGGCTGCCGGGTCCGTCAAGGGCTAGGTCCGACCGATTCGTCGGATGGAACCGCACTCCAATAAGCATCAGTACGCCGAAAGGAACCATGTCTCACAACTGGTCGGCCACCATGATCGGCCCCGAGAACAATCACTCAGCCCCACTACTTCGCACCGAGTTCGACCTGGCCGACGGCCATGGTCTGGTCACCGCAGCGCGCTGGCTGGTCAGTGCTATGGGCGTCTTCGAGGCTCACCTCGGCGGCGCTCCGGTCAGCACTGACGTGCTCAGCCCAGGCTGGTCCAGCTACGAATGGCGGCTGCGTTACCGCGACTACGACGTCACCACGCAACTGCAAGAGGTCAGCGGCCCAGTCGTCCTTGGACTGGCTCTGGGGAACGGCTGGTATCACGGCCGCCTGGGCTGGAGCGGCGCGACGCACATCTACGGTAACGATCTTGGTGCGATCGCCGAGCTCGAGATCACGTACGCCGACGGCCACCGCCAGGTCGTACCGACCGACGAGAGCTGGACCTCCGGACCGTCCGCCGTGCTGGAGAACGACCTGTACAACGGACAAACGATCGACGCCCGGCTGGCCTCGACGGACTGGCTTCAGCCCGGCTTCTCCGACCCGGGCTGGGCCGGGGTCCGGTCGCTGGAGTACGACACCACAAAGCTCGTCCCCTACATCGGCCCGCCGGTGGTGCGGCACGAGGAGATCGCGCCGGTTGGGATCTGGACCTCGCCGTCGGGACAGACACTGGTCGACTTCGGGCAGAACCTGGTCGGCTGGTTGAAGGTCAGTGTTCGTGGGGAGGCCGGGCAGACCGTCACCATCCGCCACGCCGAGGTGCTGGAGCACGGCGAGCTCGGAGTGCGGCCGCTGCGCAAGGCGAACCAGACGGACCGGTTCATCCTCAGCGGCGGCGACGACATCTTCGAGCCAACCTTCACTTTCCACGGCTTCCGCTACGCCGAGGTCAGCGGGTGGCCGGGGGAGCTGACCCCCGCCGACCTGGTGGCTGTCGTGGTCTCCTCAGATCTCGCCCGGATCGGTGAGTTCGCCTGTTCGGACCCCATGCTGAACCAACTGCACGTGAACGTGGTCTGGGGACAGCGGGGCAACTTCCTCGACGTGCCTACCGACTGTCCGCAGCGGGATGAACGGCTCGGCTGGACGGGCGACATCGCCGTATTCGCGCCGACCGCGGCGTTCCTCTTCGACGTCGAAGGGTTCTTGCACGATTGGTTGGTCGATCTCGACGCCGAGCAGGCGGCCGCAGACGGACTGGTGCCGTTCGTCGTCCCAGACGTGCTGAAGCATGCCGGGCAGTCGACGTCCTTCCCCGATCCGGACAGCACCGCGGTGTGGAGTGACGCCGCCGTCTGGGTTCCGTGGGCCCTGTGGCAGGCGTACGGGGATCGCGACGTGCTCGCCGGGACGTACCCGGCCATGACGGCGCATCTGCGTCGGGTCGAGACTCTGCTCTCCCCTGAGGGGCTGTGGGACTCCAGCTTCCAGTTCGGTGACTGGCTCGACCCGGACGCGCCACCGGACAAGCCGGCCCAGGCCAAGGCTGACAAGGGGGTCGTTGCCACCGCTTGTCTGTACCGCAGCGCGTCGACCGTGGCCCAGGTGGCTCTCCTCCTCGGGCACGATTCGGACGCCGAGTACTTCGCCGGCCTGGCCGAGCGGACACGCGTCGCCTTCAACAAGCACTACGTGGACGCGAACGGTGTGGTGCTCAGCGACTGCCCGACGGTGTACGCCCTCGCCATCGTTTTCGGGCTGTTGGAGGAGCCGCACCTCGCGTTTGCAGGTGACCGGCTGGCCGAGCTGGCCGCGGCGAACGGTTACCGGGTCTCCACCGGCTTTGCCGGCACGCCCTACATCTGCGACGCGCTGACCCAGACGGGCCATCTGGACGCGGCGTACCGACTCCTGCTGGAGCGCGAATGCCCATCGTGGCTTTACCCCGTGACGATGGGTGCGACGACCATCTGGGAGCGGTGGGACTCGATGCTGCCGGACGGCAGTATCAACCCCGGCCAGATGACCAGCTTCAACCATTACGCCTTGGGAGCGGTGGCGGACTGGATGCATCGGGTTATTGGCGGCATCGAGCCGGCGGCCCCAGGCTATGAACGGGTACGTGTGGCTCCCCGGCCGGGTGGAGGTCTCACCTGGGCCAAGGCATCGTTGCGCACCGCATGGGGCGATCTCAGGGTCGCCTGGGAGCTGGTGGGCGACGAGCTGACGCTGGACGCCGACATCCCCGAGGGTGTCACCGCAGAGATTGAGCTGCCCGGGTCCGAGCCCGAAGTCGTTCCGGGTGGGCAGCGGGTGACCCGGACCATCACCTCGACAGTTAGGAGCCACTGATGACTACCTTCGCAGCGATCGCGGACCAGCTGGATGACCAGGTCATCGAGCTGCCGTCCTGGGCGTTCGGCAACTCGGGCACCCGGTTCAAGGTGTTCGGGACGCCCGGCACTCCGCGCACCGTTCAGGAGAAGCTCGCCGATGCCGCCAAGGTGAACGAGCTGACCGGGCTCGCGCCGAAGGTCGCGTTGCACATCCCCTGGGACAAGGTGGAGGATTACGCGGCGCTGAAGGCGTACGCCGCAGACCTCGGGCTGAACCTTGGCACGATCAACTCCAACACCTTCCAGGACGACATCTACAAGTTCGGCAGTCTGACCCATGTCGACGAGTCGGTGCGTCGCAAGGCGATCGACCGTCATTTCGAATGCATCGAGGTGATGAACCAGACGGGCTCTCGGGACTTGAAGATCTGGCTCGCCGACGGCACCAACTACGCGGGTCAGGGCGACCTGCGCGGCCGGCAGGACCGGTTGGCCGACAGCCTGGCTCAGGTCTATGACCGGATTGGCCGAGACCAGCGGCTGGTGCTGGAGTACAAGTTCTTCGAGCCGGCCTTCTATCACATGGACGTACCCGACTGGGGTACCGCATATGCGCATGTGGCGGCCCTCGGGGAGCGGGCGGTCGTCTGCCTCGATACCGGGCATCACGCACCCGGTACCAACATCGAGTTCATCGTGACGCAGCTGCTCCGGCTGGGGAAGCTTGGCTCGTTCGACTTCAACTCGCGGTTCTACGCCGACGACGACCTGATCGTGGGGTCGGCGGACCCGTTCCAGCTGTTCCGGATCCTGTTCGAGGTGGTGCGCGGCGGTGGTTACGGGCCCGACTCGGATGTGGCGTTCATGCTCGACCAGTGCCACAACGTGGAGGACAAGATCCCGGGCCAGATCCGGTCGGTGCTCAACGTTCAGGAGATGACGGCCCGCGCACTGCTAGTTGACCGCGAGGCCCTCGCGAAGGCCCAAGAAGCCGGTGATGTCCTCGGTGCGCACGGCGTCTTGATGGAAGCGTTCTACACCGACGTCCGTTCCGACCTTGCCGGCTGGCGGGAGTCGCGTGGCCTGCCGCGCGACCCGATGGGGGCATACGCCGAGTCCGGCTACCAGGCCAAGATCAACGCCGAGCGGGTCGGCGGGCAACAGGCTGGTTGGGGAGCCTGAGCGCTTCCACCTAAACCGACCAGGGGTCGCGACGCGCCTCTTCGAGCGCAGCCCGTGGTCACTCTCGTTTGGAAAGGACATGGCATGACCAACTCTGCAGTCGCCGACCTGATCGGTCGATCCAACCGGCTGGGCTCGGATCCGAAGAACACAAACTACGCCGGCGGGAACACGTCGGCCAAGGGCAGCGAGACGGACCCGGTGACCGGTGAGCCGGTCGAGTTGCTCTGGGTGAAAGGCTCCGGAGGCGACCTCGGCACCCTGACCGAAGCCGGCCTCGCTGTCCTGCGGCTGGACCGGATGCGTCGGCTGGTGGATGTCTACCCAGGCATCGACCGCGAGGATGAGATGGTCGCCGCGTTCGACTACTGCCTGCACGGGAAGGGCGGCGCGGCGCCGTCCATCGACACTGCGATGCATGGGCTGGTCGACGCGGCTCACGTCGATCACCTGCATCCTGACTCGGGCATCGCGATCGCCACTGCGGCCGACGGTGAGGAACTGACCACCAAGGTCTTCGGCGACAAGGTGGTGTGGGTGCCGTGGCGCCGGCCAGGTTTCCAGCTGGGTTTGGACATCGCCGAGATCAAGAACCAGAACCCGCAGGCGATCGGCTGCATCCTGGGTGGCCACGGCATCACCGCCTGGGGTGACACATCGGAGGAGTCCGAGGCCAACTCGCTGTGGATCATCGACACGGCGGCGGCCTACATCGCGCAGAACTCCCGGCCGGAGCCCTTCGGACCCGGGCTGAAGGGATACGAGGCGCTGCCGGAGGCTGAGCGGCGTGCCAAGGCCGCGGCGCTGGCGCCGACGCTCCGCTCGATCGCCTCCTACGACAAGCCGATGGTGGGTCACTTCACCGACAGCCAGGTGGTCCTGGACTTCCTTGCCTCGGCCGAACATCCGCGGCTGGCCGTCCTGGGCACCAGCTGCCCGGACCACTTCCTGCGCACCAAGGTCAAGCCGTTGGTGCTTGACCTGCCAGCCTCGGCGAGCGCGGAGGAGTCGGTTGCGCGGCTGGCTGAGCTGCACCAGACGTATCGCGCCGACTACCAGGCCTACTACGACCGCAACGCCACCCCCGAGTCGCCGGCCATCCGCGGTGCCGACCCGCTGATCATCTTGGTGCCAGGTGTCGGAATGTTCTCCTACGGCGCGAACAAGCAGACCGCTCGCGTGGCCGGTGAGTTCTACGTCAACGCCATCAACGTGATGCGTGGGGCCGAGGGGCTCTCCAGCTACGCCCCGATCGACGAGAGCGAGAAGTTCCGGATCGAGTACTGGGCGTTGGAGGAGGCCAAGCTCCAGCGGATGCCCAAGCCCAAGCCGCTGGCCGCTCGGATTGCGCTGGTCACCGGTGCCGCGTGGGGGATCGGCAAGGCCATCGCCACCCGGCTGGCGGCCGAGGGCGCCCGCGTCGTCGTCGCCGACCTCGACGCCGACAAGGCCCGATCAGCGGCCGCTGAGATCGGCAGCACCGATGTGGCGATCGGGCTGGCCGCGGCCGTCGCCGACGAGGCGGCCGTGCAGGCCGGTATAGACGCGGCGGTGCTCGCCTTCGGTGGTCTTGATCTTGTGGTGAACAACGCCGGGCTGTCATTGTCCAAGTCGCTGCTGGACACCACCGTGGCCGACTGGGATCTGCAGCACAACGTGATGGCCAAGGGGTCGTTCCTGGTGTCGAGGGCCGCAGCAAAGGTACTGATCGAGCAGAAGCTCGGCGGCGACATCGTCTACATCAGCAGCAAGAACTCGATCTTCGCCGGCCCGAACAATATCGCCTACTCGGCGACGAAGGCGGACCAAGCCCACCAGGTCAGGCTGCTGGCCGCGGAGCTCGGCGAGCACGGGGTCAGGGTCAACGGCATCAACCCGGACGGTGTGGTGCGCGGATCGGGGATCTTCTCCGGCGGCTGGGGTGCTAAACGCGCCGCCGTCTACGGGGTGCCGGAGGAGGAGCTCGGGAAGTACTACGCGCAGCGAACCCTGCTCAAGCGCGAGGTACTGCCCGAGAACGTCGCGAATGCGGTCTTCGCGCTCTGCTCCTCCGATCTGAGCCACACCACCGGCCTGCACATCCCAGTCGATGCGGGTGTTGCCGCAGCCTTCCTGCGATGACCGCCAGCGCCCCGTCGGTGTTCGCTGCCGTCGATATCGGCGCCTCCAGCGGCCGGGTCGTGGCGGGTCGAACGGATGGCGGCCGCTCCCAGCAGGGCATCGAGCTCGACGTCGTGCACCGGTTCCCCAACGGTGCCCAACAGCGCGACGGCCACCTCCGCTGGGACCTGTCCGGCCTCTTCGCAGAGGTGCTGACCGGGCTGGAGAAGCTGCACCGTCGCTATCCCAGCCCGGTCAGCATCGGAATCGACACCTGGGCAGTTGACTATGGGCTGCTGGACGATCAGCACCGGCTGCTAGCGGAGCCGATCTCGTACCGCGACGCCCGCACGGACAGTGTGGTCGAGCAGGTCCACCGGGTGGTCGACCCGGCGGAACTGTACTCCGTCAACGGGCTTCAGTTCCTGCCCTTCAACACGGTCTACCAGTTGGCGGCGGAGCGGTCAGGGCCGCTGTGGAGCGGGGTGCGCCATGCTGTGCTGCTGCCCGACCTGCTGACCTTCTGGCTGACGGGCCAGCTGCGTACGGAGGTCACGAATGCCTCCACCACCGGACTGCTGGACGCACGCCAGCGGTCTTGGTCAACCGAGGTGATGGAGCGGCTTGACCTTCCCGTGGACCTGTTTCCCCCGTTGATTGCGCCAGGCAGCGTGGTCGGCAGCCTCACCGAGGAGGTTTGCCGACGCACCGGTCTGGACAGTCGCACCCGAGTGGTAGCGGTGGGATCTCACGACACGGCATCGGCCGTGGTCGGCGTCCCCGCCGCGACCCGGGACTTCGCGTACGTCTCCTCCGGGACCTGGTCGCTGGTGGGGGTGGAGCTGCCAGAGCCCGTGCTCACCGATGCGAGCCGCCGTGCAAACTTCACGAACGAGGGCGGCGTGGACGGCCGCGTACGCTACCTGCGCAACGTCGGCGGGTTGTGGCTGCTCCAGGAGTCAATCCGCACCTGGCGGGAAGACGGCCAATCCGCTGATCAGGACGCCTTGCTGAAGGAGGCTGCGCAGCTGCCCGGCGGCGGACCGGTAGTCGACGTGGACGCGGCGGAGTTCATCGCACCGGGCGACCTGCCGGAGCGTATCCGCCGCGCCTGCCGGGAGAGCGGCCAGGTGGTGCCGTCGGCGGCGGCGGAGGTGGTGCGGTGCATCCTCGACTCGCTGGCCGTCGCGTACGCGAGGACCGTCAAGTCCGCCGAGACCCTATCCGGTCGGAGCGTGGAGGTGATCCATATCGTCGGCGGCGGATGCCAGAACAGCCTGTTGTGTCAGCTGACCGCGGACCTGACACGTCGGCCGGTGTTGGCCGGACCGATCGAGGCCACAGCGTTGGGGAATGTCGCGGTTCAGGCTCGGACCGCTGGTGTGCTGCCCCCCGGCCTGGACGACCTCCGACTGGCCGTGCGATCAGGCCTGTCCCTGACCGAGTACTCGCCGGTGAGTGATCGGGTCGACAGCCGTCAAGGGTGAGCGACGAGCCGGGCGAACGGGCGCGAGACCCTCACGGACCTGGGTCGACCGCCGGGACCACTGCATAGCGTCGCTCGGGACGGCCCGCGCTGCCGTAGCGCAGCCGTACCTCCACCATCCCCTTACTGGTGTAGTGCTCGAGGTAGCGGCGGGCACTGACCCGAGAGACCCCCACCAGCTCAGCGCACTCCGATGCCGAGAGACCTGTCTTGCTCTTCGCCAGCTCAGACAGCACCAGGCGTGCCGTTTCGGGACTCATGCCTTTCGGCAGCGACACCAACGGCGAAGCCTCGGTTCGCCCGAAGATGCGGTCGATCTCGGCCTGGTCGTCCAGCTGGCGTGAATGCCGAGCGGCGCGCTGCGACTTGTAGTTGTCCAGACGACTCTTCAGAACCGCGAAGGTGAAAGGCTTCAGCAGGTAGTCAGTCACGCCGAGCTGGACCGCATGCTGCACTGTCTCGGACTCGTTCGCCGCACTGATCACGATCACGTCGCAGAGCAGCCCCTTGACCCGCAGCTGGTTGAGCAGGTCCAGACCGAAGACGTCGGGCAGGTAGAGGTCCAGCAAGATCAGGTCAGGCTCCACCGCCGGGATGAGGGCCAAGGCGTCGGCGCCGGAGTGTGCCACGCCCGCGACTTCGAAGCCGTCGACGCGGGAGATGAAGACACTGTGGATCCGCGCGACCCGGAAATCGTCATCAATGACTACGACCGAGATCATGGTCGGACGGCCCCCGGAGCCGACGTTGCTACATCCGATGCCAGGGCGACGCTCATCCGGGCTATGAACCGGGCGCCTTCCGGTGTGTTCTCCGCTACCACCTCGCCACCTCGTCGGTTGCAGATCAGCCGGGTGAGCGCCAATCCGATTCCGCGCTCGCCACCAAGTGCAGCCTTCGTGGTGTAGCCGTGTTCGAAAACCTCGGTCGCCAACTTGGCGTCTATTCCGGGGCCGGAGTCACTCACCAGCAGCTCAACGGACGTGTCGGACTGGCGGATCTCAACACCGACCCAGCGGTCATCTCCTCCTTCGCTGACGACTGCGTCGATCCCGTTGTCAATGAGGTTGCCAAGCACTGTGGCGACATCGAAGGACGACTCGGTCCTCAGCGGGGACAACCCTGTCCGGTCGCTGATCCGCAGGTCGACCTTCTTCTCAGCGGCCAGCGCAGCCTTGGCCACCAGGAGGGCAGCGACCGAACGGTCCTCCACTCGGCGGGCAATAGTGAGATCCAGTGAAGTCCGCTTCTCCACGAGCGTGTCGACGAAGCGCACCACCTCGTCATACTCGCCGATCTCAATGAGCCCGGAGATCGTGTGCAGCTGGTTGGCGAACTCATGGGCCTGCGCGCGAAGCATGTTCGTCGTGCCGCGGAAAGCCCCCAGCTCGCTCTCCACCTTGGCCAGCTGAGTACGGTCTCGCAGCGTTGTCACCGATCCGATCTGGCGACCATCGTGCACGACCGGCATCCGGTTGAGCACCAGCACCCGCCCAGCCCGAATGACCACCTCGTCCGGATCATGATCGCGGGTGGCGGCCAGCACGTCGTGGAGCCGTCCGCCGATCCCGAGCTCCGTCAGGCTCTGGCCGATGGGGCTGGCGGGCAGCGACAGTAGCGCGGCGGCCAGCGGGTTGACGAAGGTAATCCGATCCCGGGTGTCCAGCGCGATCACGCCCTCCGCTATCCCGGAGAAGATTGCTTCCCGCTGCTCGGCAAGGGCGACCATGTCGGCGGGCTCCATGCCCAGCGTCTGCCGCTTGATCCAGCGGGCCAACAGCAGCGATCCCACCAAGCCGAACACCATCGCGGATCCCAGATAGGTCAGCAACGTCGGGGCGGCCGTCGCCAAGGCTGACCAGCGGCTGGGATTCTGTTGGGCCGCGATCGCGAGCCCCAGCGGCCTGATGGGTTGGCCATCCTGGTCGGGATTGGACAGAATCGGCACGACGGCGGCCACGTACTCCAGGTTGCGGATCTCGATCAGACCCGACCAGGACCGGTTCGGGTTCGTCAGGGCATCCGGCCACGGGATTGTGGTGCCGTCCAGCCTCGGGTCGGTGCTCACCACCATCGTGCCGCCGAGACCTGCCACGCCGGCGAGATCGACTCCCGTGGTCGACTGCAGTGTCGTCACCACAGCAGGTAGTGCCGACCCGGCCCGATCCACCGGTCGAAGACGGACAGTGGGATTGGCGGCGAGGTTCTCAGCCAGCGCCAGCACCCGGCGGCCCTCCACCCGTTCGAAAGCTGCTCGGGTCTGCTCGACCGACACTGCCGAAACCGCCAGCAACACCGCCGCTATCAAGATCAACTGCACCAGGACGAGCTGGGTCGCCAAGGAGAGCTTGCCGACAATACGCACCGGCACCTCCTTTGGCTCGAAGCCTCATTCTGCCTCGGCTTCGGCGTTCGGCGTCATCGCTGGCCGTATGAACTCAATGAACACAAGTTTCATCGTGACCACAAGCAGACACGTCCGGTCGGCCGATGCGAGTCTCTTGGCAGACCGTTCAGACAACCCAGAAGGACACCGATGTTCAACAAGATCAAACTCGGAATTGGCATGCTCACGGCGGGCGCTCTGCTGCTGACCGGCTGCGGAGCAACTGCGAACCAGACTGAGGCAGGCGGATCAGCAGGCGGCTCAGCGCAGCCATTGACTGGTCTTCGCTTCATGGTGCCGAACACCGCCGGCAGCGGCTACGACACGACGGCCCGCGCAGCGGCCAAGGTAATGGACGACATCAAGGCCACCTCGAACGTTGAGGTATTCAACCTGGCCGGTGCCGGCGGCACCGTCGGCTTGTCGCGGGTCGTTTCCGAGAAGGGCAGCGGCAAGCTCTTGATGATGATGGGGCTGGGGGTGGTGGGCGCGCAGTACACCAACAAGACCGACGCAAAGCTGGACCAGACCACGCCGATCGCCAAGCTGATCGAGGAGTCCGGCGCGATTGTGGTGGCCAAGGACTCCCCCTACACCTCGATTGAGCAGCTGGTGGAGGCGTGGAAGAAGGACCCCAAGAGCATGGCGGTCGGCGGCGGCTCGTCACCTGGCGGTCCGGACCACCTGCTGCCGATGCAGCTGGCCGACACCGTCGGTGTGGACCCCAAGCAGGTGAACTTCATCTCCTACGACGGCGGCGGTGACCTGTTGCCGGCGATCTTGGGCGGGAAGGTCGCCTTCGCCGCCTCCGGTTACGGCGAGTTCCTCGACCAGGTCGAGGCCGGCCAGGTACGCGTCCTGGCGACCAGCGGTGCGGCCCGGGTCGAAGCCGTCAAGGCACCCACGCTGAAGGAGTCGGGCATCGATCTGGAGTTCACCAACTGGCGTGGCGTCGTTGCCCCTCCCGGTATCAGCGACGGGGACAAGGCAGCGCTGGTGTCGGCCGTAACAGCCATGCACGACAGCCCTGAGTGGAAGGAGGTCCTGACCAAGAACGGCTGGACCGACGCGTTCGTCACCGGCGACGAGTACGCCACTTACATGGCCGAGCAGACCAAGCGGGTGGAGGACGTACTCACCACCCTGGGTCTGGCATGAGCTCGGCCCTTGCGGCCGCCGGCGAAAGCCGGCGGCCGCTCGCCGAGTTCATACCGAGTGCGTTCCTGGCCTTGCTGGGCATCATCCTGCTCGTGGACGCCGGCACGCTGAGTAACAACCGAACAGGTGTTGACCCGCTCGGTCCTCGCCCGGCACCAATCCTGGTCGGGGCGATCTCACTCGTGCTGGCCATCGCCTTGGCGGTCGCGGTCTACCGGGGTGACAGGGCGGAGGCGGAGAGCGGCGAGGACGTTGATCTCAGCTCCTCGATGGACCTGAAGACGGTCCTGTTGCTGATCGGCGTCTTTCTCGCCAACATCGTTCTGATCGACCTGCTCGGCTGGGTGATCAGCGGTGGCTTGCTGTTCTACGGGTCGGCGCTGGCTCTAGGGAGCCGCCACCTCATTCGCGATCTGTGCATCGCCGCAGCCCTGTCGCTGAGCACGTTCTACGGCTTCGCGATCGGTCTCGGCGTCAACCTGCCGGCCGGCATCCTGCAAGGGATTCTGTGATGGACAGTCTTCAGCTTCTCCTCGACGGCTTCGCCACAGCAGCGACGCCGATCAACCTGGTGCTCGCGTTGATCGGCGTGACTGTGGGCACCGCCGTGGGTGTGCTACCCGGCATCGGTCCAGCGATGACCGTCGCGTTGCTCCTGCCGATCACCTACGGCCTCGAGCCGACCGGCGCGATGATCATGCTGGCCGGCATCTTGTACGGCGGGATGTACGGCGGATCAACCAACTCGATCTTGTTGAACACCCCGGGGGAGTCCTCGTCGGTGGTGACCGCGATCGAGGGCAACTTGATGGCGAAGTCAGGACGAGCTGCACAGGCTCTGGCCACGGCAGCGATCGGCTCCTTCGTCGCCGGCACGATCGGCACTCTCCTGGTGGTTTTCACCGCCCCGGTGATGACGAAGTTTGCCATCTCTATGGGCGCTCCGGAGTACTTCGCCGTGATCTTGCTGGCGTTCATCTGCGTCACCGCAGTTCTGGGTGCCTCACGCATCCGCGGCTTTGCGGCCTTGATGATCGGTCTGGCGATCGGCTTGATCGGGATCGACAGCACCAGTGGTCAGTCCCGGCTCAGCTTCGGGATCCCTCAACTTGGCGACGGTATCGATGTGGTCGTTGTGGCGGTCGGAATTTTCGCCCTGGGTGAAGCCCTGTGGGTCGCGGCTCACCTTCGCCGCAAGGCAGCGGAGGTCATCCCCGTAGGGCAACCATTCATGGGAAAGAGGGACTTTCAGCGGTCCTGGAAACCCTGGCTGCGCGGCACGGCGCTGGGCTTCCCGTTCGGCGCTGTTCCGGCCGGTGGTGCCGAGATTCCCACCTTCCTCTCCTACATCCTTGAGAAGCGGCTGACCAAGCACCCGGAGGAGTTCGGCCGCGGAGCCATCGAGGGCGTCGCCGGGCCGGAAGCCGCGAACAATGCGTCGGCAGCCGGCACCTTCGTACCCATGCTCTCGCTGGGTCTGCCGACCAACGCGACCGCTGCGGTGATGCTCGCCGCCTTGACGTCGTACGGGATCCAACCCGGCCCGTTGCTGCTGCAGCGGGAGACCGCGTTGGTCTGGGGACTCCTGGCCAGTCTGTTCATCGCCAATACCTTGCTTGTGGTCTTGAACCTTCCGCTCGCCCCACTCTGGGCGAAGCTCTTGCGGATCCCTCGGCCGTATCTGTATGCGGGCATCTTGTTCTTCGCAGCCATGGGCGCTTACGCGGTGAACGGATCACCCTTCGACCTGATCCTGCTGCTCGGCTTGGGCCTCATCGGCTTCGGCATGCGGCGGTTCGGCATTCCTGTGCTGCCGCTGATTGTGGGGGTAATCATGGGTCCACTGATCGAGCTTCAGGGTCGACGTGCCCTCCAGCTCGCCAGCGGCAGTCCGCGAGGACTGCTGGGCGGCGTCGAGGTGGCGACCGGACAGTTTTCCCTGTCGCTGCTCGCCTGCACCGTTTATGTGATCATCGCCATCGTCTTGGTCTGGCCGCTGATCTATCCACTGATCAAACGCCAACTGCCGACACCGCACATCGACGCCCCAACCAGGCAACCGACGAAGACCGGAGGAGACAACACATGATCATCGTCGTTGGCTACGCGCCCACGCCGCCAGGACAAGCGGCGCTGCTGGCCGCCGTCGAGGAGGCACAGCAGAGGCGCGGATCGCTGGTGGTGCTGAACAGCTCACGAGGGGACGCCCTCAGCGACCCCGGCTTCGCACAGCCTGCCGACCTGGAATGGGTTCGCGCGACGTGCGCCGAGGCGGGCGTCGATTTCAGCATTCGTCAGGAGGTGCGGGGGAAGGAGGCATCGGAAGAGCTGGTCGCGTTGCTCAACGAGGTCAATGCCGACCTGTGTGTGATCGGCCTGCGACGGCGCAGCGCCGTCGGCAAGATGCTCCTCGGTAGCAACGCCCACCGGATTCTGACGGAGGCCCCGTGCCACGTCCTGTCCGTCAAGCCAACCGACCGCCATGTTTGAGTCTGGCACGGACGATCCGGTTGAAGCCACCGCCGACCTGGTCGACCGGTATGGCAGCGAGCTTGCCTCGGTTCCGTTGCAGTTTCGGTCCTATGGCGGAAGACCACGGTTCTCTGGGGTGGTGGTGACGCTCAAGTGTTTCGAGGACAACGCGTTGCTCAAGCAGACGCTCGCCGACGAGGAGTCACCGCGCGGCAAGGTCCTCGTCGTCGACGGGGGCGGGTCCTACCGCTCGGCCCTGGTCGGTGACATCATCGCCGGGATCGCGGTACGCCAGGGGTGGACGGGTCTCATCATCCACGGCGTTGTCCGCGACTCCGTCGCGTTGAGCGGTCTGGACATCGGGATCAAGGCCCTCGGCACAAACCCGGCGAAGAGCGCAAAGACCGGTGCTGGGCAGGTGAACGTTCCGATCGATATCGCTGGCGTCAGGTTTGTGCCCGGCAGCACTGTCTACTGCGACGAGGACGGCATCGTGGTCAGGGGCTGAGGCCCAACGGAGGCGCGGCGACTCCGGTCTGCCTGTGGTCGAGGGCCGCCGACACCCAGAGCGCAGATCGAGTCGCAGCGCGTGGGCACCTGAAGCTGGCCAGAGTAAGGTTTGAGACGGTTCAACACGAGGTTGTTGACCTCCGCCTCACTTGGTACAGGCAGATTGGAGTGCAGACATGGCACGGCGCGCCGGCAACGCGAGCATGAAAGACGTGGCCGCTCTGGCGGGTGTGTCTATCGGCACGGTGTCGAATGTCCTTAACACTCCGCAGTTGGTTGCTGCACCCACCCGAGAGCGCGTCGAGGAGGCGATCTCGACACTGGGATGGGTCCGCAACGAGTCGGCGCGCCAGCTTCGAGCAGGCAAGAGCACGTCGGTTGGCATGGTGGTGATGGACATCGGAAACCCGTTCTTCACGGATGTGCTGGGTGGGGTAGAGGACTGTGTTCACCACCTGGGCTACTCCGTTCAGCTCGGCAACAGCGCGGGTCAGGTCAGCCGTGAAGCAACCCACGTAACGATGTTCGAGCAGCAGAGAGTCCGTGGCGTGCTGCTCGCCCCAATCGGGACGGTCGGAAACCAGCTGGCACAACTCCATCGTCGCGGCATCCCCGTCGTTGTCGTCGACCGAGCAGCCGGCGACCTGGACTGCTGCTCGGTATCCGTCGACGACGTCGAGGGTGGGCGGCTAGCGGTAGACCACCTGATCAAGCAGGGACATCGGAGGATCGCCTTCGTGGGCGGTCGAAGCGGTCTGCAGCAAGTGCGGGACCGCAGGCAAGGCGCGGAGTTCGCTGCCTCGAACAGTCCGGATGCCGTCGAGCTGCTCACCATCTCAACGCCGGAGCTTGACACCGCAGGCGGGGTAGCGGCCGCCGAGGAGATCACGGCCATGTCCGAGCTGGAGCGCCCTACCGCTACCTTCGCCGCCAACGACCTAATCGCCATCGGACTGTTGCAAGGCTTTGTGACGAACGGCCTACGCGTCCCCGAAGACATGGCAATTATCGGATACGACGACATCTTATTCGCCCAGGCGGCAGCCGTGCCGCTGTCGTCTATCCGGCAGCCCAGGCATGCGTTGGGACGGCGAGCTGCGGAACTGTTGTTTGAAGAGATATCCGCGTTGGACAGTGACCGCGCGCATCAGCACCAGCATGTGCGATTCATACCCGAGCTGGTAGCGCGTCGCTCCACCCTCAACCACAACGGAGGCGGCAGCTTTCCTGGCTGAGTCAGATCGCTTGGCTATGCCCCTTGCTCGTCGATGCTTATTGAGGGAGCCGCGGGAAGTGCTCAGCCGGTAGCGGGGACCCGATCTCTAGGCCCAGTCCATCAGTGCACGGATGGGGACGGCCGTCGTAGGTGAGCTTGGCATCGACATAGATGTTCACGAAGGCGTAGCGGAAGTCGTCGGTGTCGTTGGGGTTGGCGGTGTGGGCCAGGTAGGCATTGTGGAAGGTGCAGTCCCCAGCCCGGAGCGGAACCGTGACTCGAGGCAGGTACGTGACGTCAGGTGCGGCGTCAGAGAAGTCGGTCCGGTCATGCAGATCGACAGCCCGGATGTCGGTCCACCGATGCGTGCCGGGAATGAAGGTCATACAACCCCGCTCCACCGGAACGTCGACCAGAGCGATCCAGGCTGAAAGCCGGTGTCGAGCATTGGCGTGGGGCCAGTACGGCGCGTCCTGGTGATACTCGGTCGCAGAACCGTTGTGCGGCTTCTTGATCAGCAGCTGGTCATGCCAGAGCATCAGCGGGATCCCTGCCAGCTGGGTGGCGATGTTCGCTAGGCCAGCATGAAACGTCAAGTCGCGAAGGGTTTCGTCGGTCTGCCACAGCTGGAGTATCTGCTTGAAAGTGTTGTCGTCCGGGCCGTTGTAGGCGGCTTTGGTTTCGTAGGCATGCCGAGCGGCGTCCCGGTACCGCTCCACCTCCTCGGGCGTCAGCACCTGGGGGATGTGGACGAAGCCGTTCTCGCGATAGCTAGCGACCACATCCGCACCGACGGTAGAAGTGGTCTGGGACGCATGGATGGTCATGGTGTTCCGCCTCGCTTTGGTATCGCTGGATCGGGTCACGAAACAGAGGGCAGTACCACATTGCCGGTCCGCAGCCACGTTGGCTAGGTCACGCACGACGATCTAGAAGTTTCTTAACCCCCTCCAGGGACCATGGCGGGCCCCCACACTGCGCCGATGGCTGCTCCGGCGACCATCAAGGGGCCGAAGGGGAACGCCGTACGCCGGGTCGCTCCGGCAGCGATCAAGACCAACGAGAGCACACCACTCAGGACGAAGGCGGCCATGGTGCCGAGGAGTGTGTGTGACCAGCCGAGCCAGCCGAGAAAGCCGCCGAGCAGCCCGGACAGCTTGACGTCGCCCAGCCCGAGATTGTGGGGCGCGATGATGGCGAGCACTAGGTACACAACAAGAACGACCCCAGCAGCGGCGGCGGATCGCCCTAGTCGGCTCCAGTCACCACTGAACGCAGCCGCAGCTGCGAGCGGCGCGAACATGATCGGATACATCGGCCCGACGATGGCGTCTGGCAGCCGATAGGTGGCGAGGTCCATGACGACCAGGACGGCACAGGCAATGCTCAGCAGGGCGAAGGCAAGCAGTTCCGGGTAGGTGTTCGCCAGCACCGCCGCCCCCGCGCCACCGATGGCGGCCAATAGTAGCGGCACACCCGGATGCATCCATCGCGACGTCGTGTCCACCAGACGGCGTGCCCACGGGGTCAGCGCGAAGGTGGCCAGGCCAGCACCGAAAGCGGTTAAGAACACGATGCTGACCGGCATGTCACTTGAAGGCTGCCACGATGTCCATCGCCGCCGGCCCGAGCAGCACTATGAACAAGACGGGCAAGATGCACAGCATGAGCGGAAAGATGACCTTGACCGGGATCTGCATGGCCTTTTCTTCGGCGCGTTGTCGGCGCTTCATCCGCATCTCGAATGCCTGGGTGCGTAGTACGTCGGCGATGGCGATGCCGTACTTGTCGGCCTGGATGATGGCTCGAACGAACTTCCGCAGATCCGGCACTTCGGTGCGTGTGGCCAGCGACTCGTACGCCTGCCGCCGGGACTGGCCCACCTGAATGTCCTGCAAGGTACGGACCAGCTCCTGGGCCAGCGGCCCCTTGCCGTTCTTGCCAGCTCTGGCCATGGCGGAGTCAAAGCCGAGGCCTGCCTCGACGGCGATAGTCATCTGGTCCAGCGTGTCAGCCAGTTCCAGCCCGATCGCCTTGCTGCGTTCCTGGCCGCGGCTGTACAGCAGCAGCTCCGGCAGAAAGTAGCAGGTCAGGGTCACGGTAATGCCGACACCGACCGAGAGCAGGCCTGGGGCCCTGCTCGCATAGAAGAGGGCCAGAGAGCCGCTCACGACGGGGAGGACAAGCTTTACTGCCAGCAGCCGGTCTACCGGCCAAGCTGGCGGGCGTCCAGCGCGCGCGAGCAGGCGTTCCAGAATCCGTACCGAGCGGCCGGGGGTTAGCCGCCGAGCGGCAACCCGGAAGCCGCTGACGACCTCTCGGCTGTTCAGCAGCTCGCCGGGCGTTCCGGCGAGGCCGCGTTCGAATCCACGGCTCAAGTTCGTCAGAGCACGCAGGTGATCTGGGTTAGGCCGTACGAAGACGGCGAATGCCAGCAGTGGCAGCGACAGGCTGAGAGCACCAATGGCGAACAAGACAAGGGGTGGCACGGGTCGGTCCTCCTTTCCGATAGCGAACGGTCAGAACTTGAAGCTGACAACCTTACGCATCCACAGACCACCCACGAGGAACAGCACTCCGGCGGCGACGATTAGCGCGTAGCCGGCCAGGCTCTCCACGAACTTCGCCATGTAGGCGGGATTCGACATGGACAGGAACCCTGCAATGCCCACCGGGAGCGCCATTAGCACGTAGGCAGACAGTTTCCCCTCGGCGGCGAGGGCCTTCACCTGCCGGCGGATCTGATTGCGTTCCCGGATGGTGTGACCAACGCCATCAAGGACCTCCGCGAGGTTGCCACCGACCTCCCGGTTGATGGCGATGGCCTGCGTCACCCAGACGAAGTCCTCGCTGGCCATACGCCTGGCGGTATCGTCTAGGGCGTGGCTCAGCTCCCGGCCCACCCGATTCTGGTTGATGATCCGAGCGAACTCCTCGGAGGTGGGCTCGTCAGCCTCGCTGGCAACCGAAGCCAGCGCCTGCAACAGGCTATGCCCGGCGCGAAGACTGCTGGCCAACAGCTGCAGCGAGTCGTCCAGCTGGTCGGCGAAGGCCCGCTGACGGCGGGCGCCGAGGAAGCGAAGGCCGAACTTTGCGAGCAACGGGACTACAAGAGCCAGACCGAGCCCCAGCAGCAGGCCCGCCACGAGGTAGCCGACTAGCCCGGCGACCAACGACGCGACAATGACCAGCAAGGCGAAATCTTGCAGTCGCATCTTGACTCCGGCGTTCTCCAGGGCAGCCACTCGAGCCTCGACGCTGCCCTGCCGCCGCAGGATCTTGTCCAGCAAACCGGTTGCTGACGTGGTGGCTTCGGCGAGCATGCCGGGTCCAGCTTCGACCACAGGCCTACGCCGCTCCAGCCGCACCTTGGCCGGCCGAGGTGCCAGGATCACGATCAGCGCGATTAGCAGCGCAAGGCCGCTCGTTACCCCGATGATGATCGCTTCGGGTGAGTTGAGAAAGGTGGTCACCGGGAAGTCCTCGAAGCCGGGGGAGGAGCGAATACCCGAGGGGAGAGAGTGATGCCCAGCTCGAGAAACTTGTCGGCGAAACGTGGTCGTACGCCGGTTGGGATCGGCTTACCCAAGAACTTCCCGCTGGCGTCGACTCCGGCGGAGTAGTCGAAAAGGAAAGCGTCCTGCAGCGTGACGGTCTGTCCTTCCATGCCCTGCACCTCGGTCACGAAGGTGACTTTTCGGGTGCCGTCACGGAGCCGGTTCAGCTGGACGATCAAGTCGACGGCAGAAGCGATCTGCTCCCGGATCGCCCGCAACGGTAGGTCCATCCCGGCCATCAGCACCAAGGTCTCCAACCGGGCGATCGCGTCCCGTGGAGTGTTTGCGTGGACGGTGGACAGCGAGCCATCATGTCCGGTGTTCATCGCCTGGAGCATGTCCAGGCTCTCCCCACCTCGAACTTCGCCGACTACGATGCGGTCGGGCCGCATCCGAAGTGAGTTCCGCACGAGCTCGCGGATGCCGACCTCACCCTTGCCCTCGATGTTGGGTGGGCGGCTCTCGAGCCGCACCAGGTGCTCCTGTTGCAGTTGCAGTTCGACCGCATCTTCGATCGTGACGATGCGTTCGCCTTCTGGGATGAAAGACGACAACACGTTCAGCAGGGTCGTCTTGCCTGTGCCGGTGCCGCCGGACACGATGATGTTCAGTCGTGCTTCGACACAGGCGCGCAGCAGCTCGGCCATCTCAGATGAGAGTGTGCCGAAGGCGATCAGGTCGTTCACCTTGAAGGGATCCTTGGCGAACTTACGGATAGTCAGCGTGGATCCGCTGAACGCTAATGGCGGAATTACAGCATTGACCCGCGAGCCGTCCTGCAGCCGTGCGTCGACGAGTGGAGAGGACTCGTCGATGCGTCGTCCCACTCGGGAAACGATCCGCTCAATCACACGCCGCAGGGCCTCCTCAGAGGCGAAACGGACGGGAGCCCCCGTCAGCTTTCCGTGCTGCTCGATGTAGATCATGTTCGGTCCGTTGACCATGATCTCGGTCACGCTCGGGTCGTCGAGCAACCGTTGCAGTGGTCCGTGGCCGAGCACGTCGTCCTCGACATTTTGGATCAGCCGCTGGCGCTGCCCGGTGCTCAGTGGCACCTTCTCATCTTCGACCACACGGTTGAGTTCGGTCCGAACCATGGCGTGAAGCTTTTCCTCACTCAGCGTGGTGTCGTTGAGCCGCGCACCCAGCCGCTCGAACAGTGCCGCTGAGGCCCGGTCCTTGAGTTTGGTGAGAGCCTCATTGCCGGACGCCGACGGGATGGCTCCCCGTGACACCGGCGGCGTCACCTCGACTTTGGGAACCGATCGAGCTGGTGGCCCCGATACCTTCGGTGCTGACGCCGGAGGAGTTCCCACTGGACTCTGGCTACCGGGGTCGCGAGCTGCCTTGAGGCGGTCGGAGAGACTCATCGGGCACCTACTCGCCGCAGTCGGTACCACGCGGGCAACGCCCGCCTCGGAGCAGGTGCGCCGGCAGGTCGCTGCGTGGGCTGAACCGGAAGCGGCTTCAGTTTTGCCCCTGCTGTTGGTGCGAAGCGCTGCACCAGCTGGCGGAGCTGCTTGGTCATGGGGTCCCGAACCCCACTCTGGATCAGGGGGACACCTTGGTTGACCGAGGCCAGCGTCGCCTTTGACCGGGGGAGAACCAGGTCGACCTTGGTGCCGATGGTTGCCTCAACGTCCGCGACCGACAAGCCGCCGCGGTTGTCGGCCAAGTTCAAGACGATATGGCGGTTGGTGAACATGCCAAGGTCGGTCAGCGTATCCAGCTCCTTGCGCAGACCACGCACCCCGGGAACGTCCATGCTGGTCATCAGCAGCAGGTCAGTGGTTTTGTCCATGGCGGCCATGGTGTGCTCGGACAGGCCTGGCGCGGTGTCGACCACGACGTACCGGAACTCCGACGCCAGCATCTCCAGCAACTGGCTGATCTCCTGGCCGGTAATGCCGTCAGCGGCAGCGGGCGACTTCGGGCCACAGATCACGTACAGGCCCGTCTCGTGCTGGGTCAGGAAGGTCTTGAGTACCATGGCGTCGCGGCTGGCTGGCCCGTGAACAGCGTCTGGTAGGGCGTATTCAGGTTCCAGGTTCAGCGCACTGGCGACGTCACCAAACTGGACGTCAAGGTCGACCAGCACGGTTGAGTTGGGTGCTGTGCGCGCTAGACCGATTGCCAGATTGGTGGCCACAGTGGTTTTGCCGACCCCACCCTTCGGCGACACGATGCTGATCACTCGGCCCGTCTTGTCCGGAGTCGCGTCCATGTGCAGGGCCTCGTTGAGAACGTCCGATACCAGCACCCGGTCCGATGCCGCTTGAAACGCCCGGTCGATGACCTCTCGGACCTCCGAGACGTCCGCGGCGGGGTGCAGGATGTCGCGAACGCCGGCACGCATCGCAGACATACTGATCTCTGGCCCAACATCACTGACCAGGATGATGTTGATGGTTGGACACTGTTGGTCGAACTGGCTCGCCAAGTCAAGCGCTGCTTCCAGGCCCAGCTCGGAGTCGATGATGACGACCTTGGGCGGGGTGAGATGTTCGAGATGCTCGAAGAGGTGCGCGGGGTCTCGAGGAAGCGGACCAGGAGGTATGGCGAAGAACGCACCATCGGTCGCCTTATCCACCCGTTCTGCGAGGTCGGCGGACCCGGTAGCCAGCACGATGCGGCTCACTTGTTCACGTTCTTCCCGGTTACGATGCGGGTGCCGCTTAAGTCAGCGTCGGCTGGCTCCAGTGACAGCCAGATTTTGGCGTTCTCCGCGGCGAAGACCACTCTCTCGGCGTCGTGAGCGCTGGTAGCCAGCGTGACTAGGACACTAGTGGCCTGTGCGGCCGTCGGCTTGGCATCCCCCTCTCCTTCGGGGGGTGTTGCGGGAATTCCTCCCTGGACTTTGCTGACCAAGACTTTGTTGAGCAGCAACTGCGTCCGGGCAGGAAGGGCACCTTCCTTGGGGAGACTGATGAATAATCCCACGGTGGATCCGGGGGTTAGAACGCCGCCTA
>CADCUO010000067.1 GCA_902805915.1 uncultured Propionibacteriaceae bacterium
GGGTGCCGGTGTTGGTGACCAGGAAGATCCAGCCGTGAGGTGACTTCCATAGGTAGGTGCCGGGGTCGGGTTGACGCAGTGTCCAACGGCTGAAGGTCTTGAGTCGGTGTTGACCGCGGGTGAGCGGTCCAAGGTTGGCAAGGCTGGTCTGGCCGGGTGGTCCGCCCTCGTTGGGTGAAAGGTAGGCGATGGTGTGGTCCAGGTCGGTCAGGCGGCTGGTGGCGGCGGCCCAGGGAAAGATGGCAGCGGGGTTGCGGTGTCGGAGGGCCTCGCGGATGCGGTGCGGGATCTCATAGGCGTCGACCGGTGCAGGGTTGGGGTCGAGGACTGGTTGGACCCGGATCTGGCAGTGGCCGCCGCCGAGGAAGCGGCGGATCTGGTCGATGGTGAGGGGTCCGACTCCCTCCATCCGCCCCACCAGACCAGTCCTGCCGGTCGCGGTGGAGCCGGCCTTGGGAGGAGTGAGCGCTTCGATAAGGAGGTGGACGTAGAGGGTCACAGCCGGTCGGGGGCGGTCGGGTCGACGGCCGGGGCGTTGTTGATGGGGCCGTCGAACCGGACCGAGTGGCGGGTGGGTCCGGTGTCGTCGGCGGAGTGCTGGCCGAGGTCGGTGTCGGTGCGGGTGCCGAGGTAGCACCGGTCACCGGGTGTCTGTCTGGATCGAGATCAGTACTGCTGGTGGTCGTAGGAGTCTCGTGCTGGTGGCTCTGGAGGAGCTGAAGGGCATGGGCTGGTTGAGCGAGGATGGCGATCGCTTTAGCACGCCGGGTGTCGGCGGGGTCGATATCCCGTCGGCGTGGAGGATCTCGGCGATCCGGTTAACCATTGCCATGAACCAGATCACATCGCCGGCATTGGCCTTGGCAATCAGCAGCTTCAGCCCGGTATCGCGGGTCCGACCGGCCCTTACGAACCGTTCCGCCTCCCACAGTCGGGCCCGCGCGTCGGCGGCGGCTGGATCGGCCTGGATGATCGCGGCCGTCAGCAGCGGTTCGAACCTGGCACACGGCAGCCCGCTGATCGCTCCTGCCACGGCTCGGTCGACGTCGGCGGCTGCGGCGGCGGTGAGGTCGCGGGTGGCTTGGGCGACCTTGCGGGCCTTCCAGCCGCGGACCTGTCCGGCCCTGACCCGAACCCAGAGCAGCGGCAGCCGATGCCGCAGATCGAGGGCGTCAGCCATCTGCGCCGCCGCTGCTGCGGTCGTCGTCTCCTGTAAGCAGCCCAGCTCGGCGGCGGCGAACTCCGCCACATCGGGCGTTCCGGCACCACCGAGGCGCCGGGACTGCTCCAATCCCGCCCCCAGCCCCGATTGCGTGTACCGGGTCCCGCCCGGATCGATCCCGTCCGTGTCGACACTGTGCAGGTCGGCCCAGTGCGCCACCAGCTCTAACAAACCGGTCTCGCGCTCCACCAGCTCCCGATAGGTCCCAGCCACTGCAGCGGCGACGGCACCACTCGGCATCGCACTCAGCGCCTCCGAATCGAACATGTTCACACTAATCGAGCCCACTGACAGAAGCGATGTGGATGCCTGAGTATCCGAGCCGCTCAGCTTGCCAGCTTCGCCACAGCCGACTCTGTCCAGGATCCAGCGACACCTGGAACGGCGGACAAGTACTCGGCAACTCGCGTCGGTGACCAGCCATGCGCCTCACGAATGCCGATCGCCATTGTCGTCAGGTAGGCCTCACTTGGCGCCGTCACCGGCCGGCGGCGCCCGTCGCTGGTGAACGTCACCATCGGCAGACCGTCTCGGGTGCCGACCAGGATCAACGTCTCGTAATGCCCCGAGCCATAGCTGTGCCGGCCGGCATGATGCACGAGTGAGAGATCCAGATCGGTCCCCGGTGTCTGCCGCATCTCCTGCGCCAAGACGTCGACGAACTGCTCAGCCGTCAGCAGGTACGCCCGGGCAGCCACCTGACCTGCTGCCTGCGGGTCGTAGAACGCCATTCCCCCGCCCCACACGGAGGAGTTCCCTGCGAAATAGATGCTCCCGGGCATGAACACCCCCGCGTCGCGGCGAGGATCGGCTGGATCCCGACAGCCTGGATAGTCCCGTACCGCACCGGCCGGCCTGCCGCCGCGCAGATAGCAGCGGAAGCGGTCACGGCTGAGGTTCGACCCGTACGCCACGTACCACAGCTGCTGCACGACACCTCCTCAGTCAGGCAGCCTATTCTCCTGCATGGCAGCCACCGCTTCGTCCAGGAGCAGCCGCCGGGCCCGCTCGTACAGCTGCATCGCCTGCTCCGCAGAGTCACCGACTGCGGTCATCCCCACCCGACCATGCTCAGTCAGGCAGCTGATCATGTGGAACACGATTCCCACCTGCCGCGACTGGTCGAAGTGCAGGCCATGCCGCGCCACCACGTCGAACAGATCGCTGACGGACAGGGCGCGCAGCTCGTCGGCCTCCAGATGGTCGGTCGCCACCAAGTGCTTCTCCTTGCCGTCAAGCGTGAGGAACTTGCCGGATTCCTCGTCATAGCTGCCTTCGGTCAGGTACTGCAGGGTGAGAAACGGATGAGTTGTCCCGCCTTTGCGGAGGTTCAGCTCAATCGCGTACGGCATCCAGTGACCTTCATGATCACGCACCACCACGAAGTCGATAGCGAACCGCCCCAGCGCGCCTTCCTTGGCTAGCCGTTCGGCAATCACCCTGGCCGGCTCGCTGATGAGGCGAGAGTACGCAGCATCCGCCGGGAAGGTGCACCCGAGATACCTCTGACCGCTGGCACCTCCCAGAAGTTGATCATGAGTGGAGAGCAGCTCGATGCTGCCGTCCGGGCGCGCCCGCAACTGCACACTAGGGCTGCGCAGCTCATCGCCGATGATGCGTTCTTCGACAATCCCGCCACCCTGTCCGAACTTGGCCACATAGAGCGCGAGTGGGATCGACGAATCCTCGAGCTGCATGGCGCTGACCCGATCTGCGATCGCACCACGCCGAGCTTCCAAAGGCAGATCGCTGATCCCCTGGAGGCTGACCAAAGCGTTACCAGCGCCGGATACACCCTGGTTGGTCTTGATGATCACCTCGGTCATGGTCGGCCGGACGCGCAGCATCTCCATGATCGAGTCCACTACCTCATCCAGGCTGTGCAGGTCCTCTGCGCCAAGAGGGTGCGGGACACCTTCCTCGGCGAACAACCTGCGGCAGCCGGTCTTGCTGCCAAGATCGTAGAGTCGCGGATCCGTTCCATACATCGGAATTCCGAGGCTCAGTGCGAGATCGCGTTCCAAAGCCGTGGTGTTGTACGGGATCAGGTGGCACCGTTCCCGGTTAGGAATCTCAGCCGCTATCCGCGCCAGCAGACGGGGCCGTCGAAGTAGCTTCTCGCTGAGTGATCCCGACGATGCGTCGTCCACCGAGATCAGCCTAAGCCGAGCCAGCGCATGACTGGGAATCACACCCGGCAGCAAGGCGAGGTAGTACTCGATGATGCTTTCCTTGACCGGCATGGACGTGACATAGATCATTCGGAGCCGGGGCTGGCGCAGCAAGAGCAACAGGAACAGGAACCGTTCCTCGAATGCCTGGCTCATGCTGCCACTGGTAGGGACGGCCTTGTCCAAGGTCACGGAGGGCACCACCACCACCGACTCGTCGTCATAGTTCTGCTTCCACGCGTCCCAGACGGCGGGCATCCTCGCCTGCAGCTGTTGGAACCGCTCGGCTCGTATCGTGTGGTCGAGACCGGACAGCGTCGTCGCGGGCTGGGCTGCTCCAGGAGCGGTCAGCTGGCTCATGTGTTCACCTCTGCTCTCTGTTGGTTGATCCCGGTGACGTTGAAGGCGCGCATGGGGCGGCTGAAGCCGCGCAGGTCCAGTTCTCCCACTGACTCGCCGTCTGCCAGAGCATCGATAGCCGAGAAGACCCGCTGCGATACAAGAATCTGCCCGGGACCAGCCGCAGAACACAGGCGGGCCGCCAGGTTTGTGACGCTGCCGATAGCGGCGTAGTCAAATCGTCCCTCGAAGCCGATTCGCCCGAGGGTGGCGAACCCCTGCGCTATCCCGATACTGAACCCGAGGTCATGGCCTCGCCTGCTCCAGCGGGCGGCCAGCTCGTTGACTCGCTCCCGCATGGCGACAGCCATGGACACTGCCCGCTCCGCAGCGTCGTCGCAGGGCATCGGGTCGTTGAAGAAAACCATCAGCCCATCTCCGGTGAAGCGCTCCAGCGTTCCCTCGAAGCGGTGGATCAGCTCCCCCAGCGCCGCGTGGTAGTCACCCAGCACGCCCATCACCTCCTCCGGCTCGCTGGACTCTGCGAAGGGGGTGAAACCGCGGAGGTCGCAGAAGATGACGACGATCTCCCGCCGATGGCTTGCCAGGAACGACTCATCGCCGGAGTCCACCACAAGTTCTGCTAGCTGCGGCGCCAGGAATCGGCGTAGCCGGTGGAGCCGTTCCAGCTCCTCCACCTGGGTCTGGACTCTCCGCTCCAGCTCGATGTTCCACTCGGCGAGCTCTGCGGCTTGGCGTTCTATGGTGTCGTGGTAGCGCTTCACTCGCGCCAACGAGGCAACGCGTGCCAGCAGCTCACCCTGGTTGAAAGGCTTGCTGACGAAGTCGTCGGCGCCCGCCTCTATGGCTCTCACCTTTTCCTGCTCGCCGCTGGCGGTGATCATCACCACCGGCAGGAACGCAGTCTGAGAAGTGCTGCGGATTCGCCGGCACACCTCGTAGCCGTCCATCCCGGGCATCACGATGTCCAACAGCACCAGATCGGCGCCCGATGACGACAGCTTGGACAGGGCCTCCTCCCCCGAGGCGGCCGGCAGCACCCGATAGCCGCGCGGGCTGAGCACCGCATCAAGCAGCCGCAGATTCTGCGGCTGGTCGTCGACAGCGAGGATGGTGATCGGCTCATCCACCGTCGTTCCCCTTCGCCAGGAACCCCTGGATCTGCTCCGGGAGATCTCGCACACTCAACGGTTTGCCGAGGTAACCGTCGAAACCGTCGTGCAGAGCCCGATCCCGGTCCTCCTTCATCGCGAACGCAGTTACAGCGACGACGGGGACTCGACCCACCACCGGATGCTCGCGGATCAGGCGCAGCGCCTCGACGCCATCGATGCCGGGCAGCTGGAGATCCATCAACACCAGCTGTGGAGCAACCTCGCCGGCCAGTGCCACTGCCTCCTCGCCGGAGCGGGCCTCGATCACCTCGTGGCCGGCCACCTGCAACACATCACGGATGAGCTTGAGGTTGAGCGGGTTGTCCTCCACCACCAGGATGCGGCTGCCGGTCATCGGTTCGAATTTCGCGGTACGGTCTCGCGTCCCTCGGGGATCGGATGCGCCGAGCTGTCTGGCGCGGTGCCCGCGGGTATCGCCCCTACTCGGCGCAACGCGTTCACCAGCTCGTCCCGACTCACCGGTTTGACCAGGTAGTCCGACGCGCCGAGGGCAATCCCGCGCGACCTCTCGTCCAGGATGGAGACGATGATGACCGGAACGGCAGCGAGTGAGGAGTCGGCGCGGATCGCGGTCAGCACCTCCCAGCCGTTCAGACCGGGCAGGCGGACATCGAGCACTAGTGCCGCCGGCTTCAGCCGCCGGACAACCGCCAAACCCTCCTCACCGTCCCGGGCGCGCACCGCCCGTACGCTGAGCCCGTCCAGATAGGCGGTCAGCAGGTCCAACGAGGCCCGATCATCATCGACCAGCACCACGGTGGGCGCACCAGTCTCGCTGGGCTCGTCGCTGGACTCGGCGCCGGCAATGCTCCCGACCGGGATCGCGAAGCCGAAGGCACTGCCCACGCCGACCTCGGTCTCCAACCACATGGCGCCGCCCAGCAACGCCACGATTCGCCGACACAGAGTCAGCCCCAGCCCGGTGCCCTCCTCCCGCTGCGGGCCACGACGCCCCTGCTGGAACGACTCGAAGATCCGCTCCCGATCCTCCGGTGGGATCCCAGTTCCGTCGTCGCGGACTGTGACCGCTATCTGGTCGCCGCGACGCTCGGCCGACAAGACCACGTGTCCGCCGTCTGGGGTGAACTTCACCGCGTTGCTCAGCAGGTTGAGCAGCACCTGCCTGACGCGCAGCTCATCAGACTCCACCAGGTGCACGCCCGGTCCGACCTGGAGCAGCAGCTCAATGCCGTGCTGCGCGGCTCGCTCACGCACCATGGAAAGGCTGTACTCCAGCGCGGCACGAACGGAGAAGGTGGAGTACTCCAGCTCCATCCGCCCCGCCTCCACCTTGGACAGATCCAGGATCTCGTTGAGCAGCTCCAGCAGATGCCTGCCGGAGCTGAGGATGTCGCGCAGATACTCGTCCTGGCGTTCATTGAGCTCACCGAACATCCGCTCCAACAGCACCTCTGAGAACCCGATCACCGCGTTGAGCGGGGTGCGCAGCTCATGCGACATGCTCGCCAGGAAGTCGGACTTGTGCTGGCTGACGACCTGCAGCTCGGCAGTCTTGTGTTCCAGCTCGCGAAACAGCCGCGCGTTGAACATCGCCAGTGCCGACTGGCTGGCGAAGGTCTCCAAGAACTCCATCGTCTCGTCGGAGAAGGCGCCGGTGGACTTGCGGCGGACCACCAGCGCGCCGATGATCTGCCCGTCGCGCAGCACCGGTACGGCCAGGATGGAGCGCCAGCCGTCGTCGTAGAGCAGCTGCAGATGGGGATCGAGGTCCACTGCGCTCAAGTCCGGCACCGCGATCGGGTGACCCTCCCGAGCGGCCCGGCCGACGAGTGTCGTCTCAAGCTCCACCCGGATGGTGCGGAGCCTCTCCAGCAGCTCGGCGCTGCTGCCGTAGGCAGTGCGTACCGAGAAGCAGCGCTCCGCTTGGACGTACTCCATCATCGAGCCGCCGTCACAACCGGAGAACCGGACCGCGTTCATGATGGTGTTCGACAGCACCTCATCCGGCACCCGACTGGAGCTGCCCAGGGCGCCGACCTCGCCCACGGCCTCCACCTGCTTCACCCGGTTGGCGAGCTCAGCCCCACGCGACTCCAGCGCTCGGACGAGGTGGACGTTGCGGACGACGACAGCCGCCTGGGCCGCAAAGGCCTTGAGCAGGCTCATCGCTCGCTCGTCGAAGGGGTCGACGTGGGTTCGCCACAGCGACAATGCCCCGACCACCTCGTTGTCGAGGAGCATCGGTGCGGACATCACCGTGCGGTAGCCGGCGATCTCCTGCACGTCTTGTCGCCCGTAGGCCGCGTCGGACAGCACGTCAGCGATCTGTTGCACCTCGCGGTCCAAGGTGACGCGCCCGATCAGCGTGTCTCGATCCCGCCGGAATGGGTGCTGGCTGACGTAGTCAATCAGTTCGGACGACAGACCCACCGAGGAGGACAGCGTGAACCTGTCGCGGTCGATCAGATAGACGAGTGCAGCTTCACAGCGGCAGAGCCGGCGGGCGCTCTCCACGACGGTGTCGAGTACAGCGTCGGGGTCCGCTGACGAGCGTCCCAAGGCCGTCAACACCTCGTTGGTGGCATTGAACTGCTCGGTGGCATCGGTGTACGCGCGAAGCAGGCGTTGGTACTCCGCCGCGGTGTGATCTCCATCGGCCATGTCCAGCCCCTCTGCAAGCACGAAGGCATCAGTTCGAGCATGAGGTGGCGAGCAGCCTCATGCTGGAAAGTTTGCTCGCCCACGACTGACTTGCGCAACGAAATCCAGGCTGCCCCCGGACCGGGGTCGAGCCCGTGGTTGCATGAGCACATGTCCATACGCACCACGGGGTACGCCCACATCCGGCTCACGGTCACCGACATCAAGCGGTCCCGCGCCTTCTACGACATGATCTTCGGTTTCCCGGTTGCGTATGAGTGGGACGACGACGCCGACGAGCAGACCAAGGAGGCCATGTCGTTCCTATTCGGTGGTGTTATCTACTCCTTCGGTGAGCATCTCTTCGGACTGCGGCCAGCCGCGTCGGGACAGGACGGCTTCGACGAGAACCGCGTCGGCTTGGACCACTTGTCCTTCGCCGTAGCCGACGCCTCGGAACTGCATCTGGCGCTCGACCTGCTGGAGGCGCATGACATCCCGCACAGTGGGATCAAGGACATCGGCGCCGGCTTGATCCTGGAGTTCCGGGACCCCGACGGTATCGCGCTGGAGCTGACAAGCCCACCGGCCACCAGCTGACCACAGCCCACAAACACAGCAGCGGATCGGCAGGGCGGCCCTACCGATCCGCTGTGGTCTGTGCTGGGCGGCTGGAACGCACCAGTTGGTCAACGTCACCGAGGCGGCGACCGCTGCTGGCCCTTCAACGGTGTACGCAGCCGGTCCTGACCTCTGGGGCCACCGGCGGAGGTCCACAGCTCCTGCCTCGAAGAACTCCACCGGCCCCCGTTGCTCGTCGGCCGTTCAGGCGGACCTGCGTACTCATCGCCGAAGTTCGCAGCAACGATCGCGCCAAACTCCTCATCGACCCAGGCCTGCTCCAGCTCATCCAGCAGCACCGGTCCTACGGTGTCGACTGCCATCGAGCTGCCTCGTTCCATTGCGCGGGCGAGCGGGCATCCCCGGGTCGATCAGGCGTTGATGACCTTGTGGTCCTCGGCGCCCTGCACTGAGATCTTGCGCGGCTTCGCCCTCTCCGCGACCGGGATCTCCAGCCGGAGCACGCCCGCCTCGTAACTGGCGGTGATCTGCTCGGTATCCAGGTTGTCCCCGAGCATGAGCTGCCGGCTGAACACACCCCGCGGACGCTCCGCGGCGACCAGCTCGTCCGTCCCTTCTTTGGCGGGCCGATCGGCACGAACGGTCAACACGTTGCGCTCGACATCCAGATCGATCGAGTCAAGCTGGATGCCCGGCAGGTCGAACTCGACGACGAACCGGTCATTCTCCCGCCAGGCATCCATGCTCATCAAAGCGGGTCTGGCGGCGGTGCCGAAGACCTGCTGGGTCAACCGATCCAGGTCACGGAATGGGTCTGTGCGCATCAACACTGCCATCACCTCCGTTGGTCTTGGTGTAGTTGAGTGATCAATGTGTACCACCGCATCTATGGTGGCTGATACAGTTTTTATAGCACTACGGTGATAGGAGGTCAAGGTGTCCGAAAAAAAAAATCGCCCGCCGGAGGACCCCGATCGCGGCGTCTACGGCATCTCCGTCACCGCGGAGCTGGTCGGCACCGGCGTGCAGAACCTGCGGCTGTACGAGCGTCGGGGTTTGCTGGATCCGGACCGCTCCGCCGGCGGCACCAGGCTGTACAGCCCCAACGACGTGGTCCGGCTGCAACAGATCACGCAGCTGCTGGAGCAGGGGCTGAACCTCGCCGGAATCGCAATGGTGCTGGAGCTCCGCGATGACAACACCCGGCTACGGAACGAGATCGGACCTCAACCCGCTCCGGAGCCGGACGAGTCGGTTGGCCCACCTGGGACCCCGGACGAATAGGCGAATGTGTCTCTCTACCGCACGCGCGTGCTGCCCCGACCCACAAGATCGCCCGACGCCCGACGGCTCGGCTCGGCCGCGCGTCGTACGGTCCGGCGTGGGAAGAGCTCGGTTCGGTCAGGCCTGCGCCACCACAACACGATGGCGATCAGGACCGAGAACTGGACGATCGGGGACAGGGTGTCCCGCATCCGGCTGGCGGTGAAGTCAAGCGCGGGCCCGACATCAATGGCGCGTCCAGGCACATAGGCAAGAGACAGTGGAGCACTTCGCAGCAGCATGAGCTGGTCCAGCTTGGTCGCGCCCAGCACGGCCAGCGGCACCCAGGCGATCAGGTCGTACCAGGACAAGGTGTACATCGAGGTCACCAACCACGCCACCGACAGCACCAAAGCGGTACGGAGCGCGATGGTCAGTGGGTCCCGGGCAGGGTCCGCCTCGCGAGCCAGGCCGGGCGCCGGTGTCCAAGGCAGCACCTTCGACAACATCCAGGCGATCACCACGAGCCCGGTATAGGCGATGGAGCCGACGATGATCTTGGCCGTGATGGAGGGCAGCAGCAGGTCGAGGAAGCGGAAGACCGGGTTGGCCCAGGACCCCACCGACACATAGCTGCCGTTGCGCAGCACTTGAAAGAATGCCGTCGGTTCCCACCACACGTACGCCAGCCCCATCGGGATCGCGGCGCCCAGGCACAGCTGCAGGGCCTTCTTCGGCTCCCGCCGGTAGGCCCACAGCATGGCCAGCCCCCAGATCCCGATGCTCAGCTTGGCGCAGCCCGCAACACCGATCCAGATCCCTGCCAGAAAGGGACTTCGGCGCACCATCAGCAAGGCCAGGACCGCGAACATGACCGACAACGCCTCGTTGTGCGCACCAGCCACGACGGCCCAGATCAGAATCGGGTTGGCGATACTGAGCAACGTCGCGCGCGCCTGACGCTTTCGGTCGCCCTGGGCCAGTCGAACCACACCGGCGCAGGTGAGGATGAACGGCACCACCGCGAAGACCTGCAGCCAGAAGACGATGTCGTGCATGTTCTCCCCGCCCCAGCGGTTGGCCAGCAGCTGGGTCCAGGAGGTGATTGGCCCGTACACGCTCGGGGTGTCCTGCCAGGGCCGCTCGGTCAGGCGCAGCACCGGGTCGAACTGGCCTCGGAAGACCTCAGCGGGGGTGATCTCGTACGGGTCGCGCCCGATCGCTTGAAGTCGTCCGTACGCGGCGTACATCAGCACGTCAGCCGAGGTCAGTGGCGGCACGGTGATCGTCGCCAGGCTCAGCGCCGTGCCAAGTGCGAACAACCGCCTGACCCGGGGTTGCCAGCCGTCGGCGAGGGCGCGCAGGCCGATCCACAGTCCCAGTGTGCCGATCCCGATGGCGGTCCAGACCAGAATCGAGACCACCCACTCGTTCGGTTCCACCACCCCGGCGGGGAGATACCACGGTGGCAGTAGCGACCGCCGCTTCCCCAAGGTCAAAGTGACCGCGGATGGACCGAGGAAACCTGTGAAGACGGTCAGTACCGTGGCGCCGACGATGCACGCCAGGGCGTAGCGATGATGGCGATGCCATTGGGATGGCCGGTAGACCTGCTTTCTCGACTTGGCCGGGTTGCCGCGGCTGCGGTGCCGCCTGTCGGCCGGGCTCACCGCTTGAACCGCTTGAGCAGGTTCGACATCCCACCCGAGTCCTTGAAGTCCTTCACGCCGGCCCCCACCAGGCCCCGCGCCGCCAGCGCCCGGGTGACGTCGCGCAGCTGCCTGGCGCGGTGCAGCTGAGCGGCCAGGTCGTTGCCGGTGGCACGGTGGAACAGGTCCACCTCGACCTCCTCGATTGTGAGGCCGGCGCGCAGGATGTCGATGGTCATGCCGACCTCTACCCCGAACCCGGCTGCCAACGGGCTGGCGAGCTCGAAGGCGCGGCGGGTCAGGCAGCGTTGGCCCGACAGGGGTGCTCGGGGCGTCCAGCCGGTCAGTTCCGCAATGCCTTTGGCGGCAGTGGACATCACGATTCCGAAGCCGCCCGGCTCCGCTCCAGCGGCGGTGCGCTGCGGCGGCAGTACAGCGATGCTGAGATCCGCCCGACCGCTGACAACCGGGTCGATCAGCGGCGCGCACCTGGCAGCGCTCTCCTCCAGATCCGCGTCGAGCAGCAGCAGCACCCTGGCTTCGGGCAGCCGATCTCGTTGCTCGAGCACGCCGAGCGCGTTCACGCCGGAGTCGAGCGCCGCCGCTTTGCCCCGGTTGCGGGAGTGGGATACCACGATGGCGCCGGCCGCCCCGGCGTGCTGCGCTGTGCCGTCGCTGCTGCCGTCGTCACAGACGATGACCACATCGACGTGAGGGAGGGTACGAGCGGCCGCGACCGTTGCGGCGATGCGCTGCTGCTCATCCTTGGCAGGAATGATGCAGGCAACACGGGCGTCGGCTCGGCTCACTCAGTCAGGCTATAGCGTACCGGCGACGTCCATCAGGGTGTCGCAGCTGACCGCTATCGTCGCCGTCATGGAGCACAGTCAAGGTGCCGGGCTCGGCGTACGGTCGGAGGTCGGGCGGCTGCGTACGGTGATGCTCCACCGACCCGGCAACGAGCTGCGTCGCCTCACCCCTCGCAATAACGACGCCCTGCTCTTCGACGGCATCCCCTGGGTGGACCGGGCCCAGGACGAGCATGACGCGTTCGCCGACGTGCTGCGCAGTCATGAGGTCGAGGTGCTCTATCTGAGCCAGCTGCTGATCGAGATTCTGCACGGCGAACCCGCTCGCGCCCAGAGCATCGAGCTCGCGCTGACGGACCTGCGGCTCGGTGCCCAGCTACGTCGCCACCTGCGAGAGCACCTGAGTGGGCTGAGCCCCGACGACCTCGGTGCGGTGCTGATGGCCGGTGTCCGCAACGACGAGATCCGGGCCACCGGCCTGGTCTCGGCGATGCTCGCTCCCGACGACTTCTTGATCGGACCGCTGCCGAACCTGCTCTTCACCCGCGACTCCAGCGTCTGGATCCGCGACCGGGTCACGATAACCTCACTCGCCATGCCCGCCCGGCGGCGCGAGACGCAGCTGACGGAGCTGATCTACACCTTCCATCCACGGTTTGCAGGCGTGAACCGGATCCACGGCTGGGAAAAGGAACATCTGGAGGGCGGCGATGTGCTGGCCCTGGCGGACGGCGTGCTCGCGATCGGTGTTGGCGAACGCACCACTCCAGCAGGGGTGGAGCGGCTGTCCCGGGATGCGTTCGACCTCGGGCTGGCGCACGCCATCCTTGCGGTCCCGATCGACCAGAATCGCGCCACCATGCACCTGGACACGATCTGCACCATGGTCGACACCGACACGGTGGTGATGTATCCGAACGTCGCGCATCGGCTGTCGGCGTTTCCCATCCGTCCCGGCGACGGCGAGGACCTGGTCATCGGCCCTCAACAGCACTTCCTGGAGGCAGCTGCGACCGCGATTGGCATCGAGCGGCTGAGGCTGATCGACACCGGCCTGGACCCAGACACCGCCGAGCGCGAGCAGTGGGACGACGGCAACAACACCTTGGCCATCGCGCCGAAGCTCGCGGTCGCGTACGAGCGCAACACCGAGACCAACGCGCGGCTGGAGGAGGAAGGCATCCAGGTGATCGCCATCGCCGGCTCCGAGCTCGGTTCCGGCCGAGGCGGCCCCCGCTGCATGTCCTGCCCGATCGCCCGCGACTAGAGCACCGGTGCGAACACTCAGGGGCGGGGGTTCACCCGCTTCCATGGCTTGGAGTCGCGACGCACGCCCATGGCGGCCGAGCACTTGCGGCAGACCTCCCGTACCTCGTCGGCATGGGCGCCGGTGGCCGGCTGTACGTCGGGCCAGTCTGTCCCCGGGAAACGCCCGAGCCCCGACTTGCTGAGTGCCAGGCCGCACAGCGTCTGGTTCGTCCCCTGCAGCCAGGCATGAACGACCCCTGCCGGTCTGCGAACCCCGTCGGGGTCGACCCAAGAGTCCGTCGCCGCAACTGTCGCTCTCACTGCGCCTCCTTGGGACCAAGTACAGATGTGCCTGCGTAATGCCCAGCTTGGCCGGATCCATACAACCCATCCATACAGCGGCACGCAATCGCGGCACAACGATTACCGCCCGTGTTAGCCTGACGGCGCTCTGCCAGCACTGACGTCTCGATCATGGCTGCACACTTGAGGAGCGGCGTGGGATCACGAACCCTGGTCAACCACTGGGTCGAGGCGCCGGAATGGCTTGATGACCGCCGCCTCTGGGCCTTCTACATCACCTTCGAGGGTGCCACCGCGCTGCACGACGTCGTGGCCGCCTACCAGAACAAGCTGCGCAGCATTGACGGTCTTGACTTGGTTGACCGGCGGTGGCTGCATATGACTATCCAGGGCGCAGCCTTCACCGACGAGCTGGACGCCGAGGGGTACCGGCTGCTGAGCCGGGCCGTCGCCAACCTGGCGGAGCGCGAGCCTCCGCTCGACCTGGTTGTGCAGCGACCACGGCCGGCATCCGATGCGGTGTGGATGCAGGTCATCCCAAGTCGGCCGCTGGATACGCTGCGAGATCGGCTGCGCTCGATCGCGACCGGAATCCTAGGGTCCGACGAGCTGTACGCCCTGCCCACGCCCAAGGGCGGTTTCAACCCCCATATCACCATCGCCTATGCGAACTCCTCAGCTGCACGCGTCGACGACATCAACGCGGCGATCGAGCAGGTGGGTGCACCCGACATCCGGATTCGGGCGCCGTACCTGTCCCTGCTGAGCTTGCGGCGAGATGCCAGGGAGTGGACCTGGACTGCCGAGGAGCGGTTTCCGCTCGATGGCTAGCCGTACTGGGGGCTACCCGCACAGACTCCGCAAGGCGAGTCAGTCGGTGGCGGATCCCGCTAGCAACCGAACCAGTGGGGTCAGGCCTGCCCAGTCCGCGACGTAGCTCGGCTCCAGCTCGCCATGCAGCCGGTCGAACGTGGATGTCAGCCGTCGGACGTGGTCGACCGGCGGGCCGGGACTGGTCAGGGCCGACCAGGTGAGATCCGCCAACGAATCCCGGGAGGTCCCGAAGCGATGAGACGCGGTCCCCTCGTCCCGGTCGCGGAGCAGCATGGCCTGCACCAGACACAGCTGGGCAAGCTCTAGGGTGAGATGGGACCCGATCAGCAGGTCGCCTCGGCCGTACTTGACGACCGCCTGCGCCGCCACGAACCGGGCCTCGTTAGCGGTCGCATCGGTGACAGGATCCGTGCCGGTGAGCTGGCCCGGACCGGTCACGGCCAGGTCGAGCCGCCGGCCATCCGCGAGGATGAGCCGCCAACTGGACTGCCGATCACCGACCTGACGGTCCACCGCCCAGACTCTCGCCGGCGGCGGTAGCAGCTCGGCCAGTGAAACTGGTCCGGACAGCGTCAGGCCGATATCTACGTCGCTCCACTGGTACATCGACTCTGGACGCCGAGCGGAGCCGAGCACCCAGCTCTCAGCGACGGACCCGTGTTGCCGTGCCCGTTCGCAGCAGGCCGCTAGGAGATCCTGCTGCCAGGTGGTGCTCAGGCTGCCTCCCAGGTTCAGCTGGCGGGATCAGTGATCAGTAGAGACGCGTGGCCTGACGGCCGAGGACTTCGCGCATTTCCTGAGTCTGGTTGTCCGGGTACCGCGCGAACATGGAGACCAGCTCCAGTCGCTCGTTCGGCGTACCGAAGGGAGCGAACTCACGCTCTAGGTGCCGGCTGTCACGCCTGGTGGCGCGGCGGTCGGAGACGGTTTTGATCATGGTTGAGATGGCGTTGGGCATCTGAGCCTCCAAGGTGTGCGGAGGCGACGCTGCCTAGCATGTGACGCGCGACCGGACGGCCGCGACGATCTAGTCTAACCGGCGCTACCTGCCCGCTATTCCACTCCGGTCCGAACTTGTCAGGACTCCAGCGGACGTCCCTGTGCTGCCCAGGCATGGACACCGCCGTCCAGGTTGACAGCTTCTTTTCCCTGCGCAGCCAGGAACTGCGTAGCCCAGGCAGATCGGCCACCGACCGCGCACACACAGATAACGCGGTCGCTGACCTCGGGCAGCCGGCTGACCAGCTGGTCGAGCGGGATGTGAGTGGCACCGGCGATCCGGCCCTCCGCCCATTCCTCGTCGGTTCGTACGTCCAGCAGCATCCAGCCGGCAGCCTGCTTTGCGGCCACATCGGCCGGGTGCAGGCTCGGCACCTCAGGTTGTCCCCACATGGCTCCATCCTCTCCTGTGCTGCCGGCCGGAACCGGGATGGGCCTACTTCAGCAGCCGGGACATCCGCCGGTCAGCCAGCCTTTTGCCGCCGGTCTGACACCTCGGGCAGTACTGCAGAGCGGAGTCGGCGAACGAGACCTCAGCGATGGTGTCACCGCAGACATCGCACTGCTGCCCAACACGGCCGTGGACCCGCAGGCCCAACTTCTTCTCACCCTTCAGATCCTTGGCCGCCAGACCCTCGGCCCGGGCGATTGCTCCGGCCAGCTCTCCCTTGATGGCCGCGTACAGCGCTGCCTGTTCGGTGGCCGTCAGCGCGTTCGCCGGCTTGAACGGGCTCAGCTTGGCGGCGTGCAGGATTTCATCGGAGTAGGCGTTCCCGATCCCAGCCAACGTCCGCTGGTCGCGCAGCACCCCCTTCAGCTGGGCGCGTCCCGCCGCCGTCAGCACCTCCGCCAGCGACTCCTCATCGAAGTCCTCGGCAAGCGGGTCGGGCCCCAGCGTCGCAATGTGAGGGATCGCCGCCGGCTCGGTGACCACGTGTACGGCGAGCTTGCGCTGGGTCCCCGCCTCGGTCAGGTCGAAGCCTGAGCCGTCGTCCAGGGTGAGCCGGAGCGCCAACGGCCCCTTCCCTGGCCGCGGCGGTACGTCCGGGAGCGAGTCGCGCCAGCGCAGCCAGCCGGCCCTGGCCAGGTGGAACACCAGATGCAGCCCCTGCGCGGAGATGTCGAGGAACTTGCCATGCCGGGTGACCTGCTCGATTTCCAGACCGGCCAGCGCCGACAGCGGCGGGTCGTAGGTCTTCAACGCACTGAAGGCAGCCAGATCGACCCGCGCGATGGCATGCCCGACGCACTTGCCGGTCAGGAACCGCGCCAACGACTCGACCTCAGGCATTTCAGGCATGTGCCCATTATGTGCCTGGCCTCGTTTTTACTCGGCCGGTTCCTGCGGTCCCGGCCGCCAGGCCGGGGGGTCGACCCCCAGGGCGCGCTGGAGCAAGGACAGGTAGCGCGGCCGGTCGACCTCGACCACGCCAAGCGTCGCCAGGTGCGGCGTCTGCCACTGCACATCCAGCAGCCGGTGCTCCCGCCCGGCAGCCGAGAGCAGGTTCACCAGACCGATCAGGGCCACCTTGGAGGCGTCCCGGCCGATCTCGGGATCGTGGAACATCGACTCACCGGCGAACAGCCCGCCGATGCTGACGCCGTACAGTCCGCCGGCCAACCGCCCGTCGGCGGTCCAGGCCTCTACCGAATGCACAACTCCAGACCGGTGCAACTCTTTGTAGATGGAGACGATGTCGCGGTCGATCCAGGCGCCGACGCGCCGGGGGTTGGCACACCCGGCGAGCACCTGGTCGAAGGCGGTGTCGACTCGGATCTCGTAGCGTTTCGCCATCTTGCGCAGCGAGCGGGGGACCCGGAGACCGTCCAGCGGCAAGATTCCCCGGGACAGCGGTGAGTACCAGCCCATCAGACCACGCCGCGCCGGCATCGGAAAGACGCCGTGCCGGTACGCCGACAGCACCAGGTCGGCGTCGAAGTGGTTCGAGACTCCGATCAGGTCGCTGTCGCGCCAGCCCTCGGGTGGGCCGAACGGGGATTCACGCACACGGCGATTGTGCCCTGTCCGCGGGGGACATCGCCGGGGCAGCCAGCAAAGCTGGCACGTAGGCTGGAGGGGCTGCCGTGGCTGTCCGCTGGCGGCGCAGATCCTAGCTACCTGGAGGTCCGATGGCGTCAGCACAAGGAGTCGGAAAGATGATCGCCCGCGGACTCGGGCCGATGGCCACCAAGATGGCACCCCAGGCTGCCGGCGGGATACTGCGGCGGGTGCTGGAGATCGCCATTGACGGAATCGGCAAGGTCCCGAGCGCCAAGAGCGTTGCCGCTAAGCAGATGGACCGCCACGGCGGGTCGGTCGACGCAGCCATCGAGTCCATCATCGACATCCACGTCCGGCTCGGTTCGGCACAGGGGTTCGTCACCAACCTCGGCGGGGTGGCGGCGCTGGCCATGGCGGTACCGGCCAACCTGACGGGCACCGCCGTGATCCAGGTACGGATGATCGCCGCAATCGCGCACCTGCGCGGCTACGACCTCAACGACAGCCGGGTCCGTACAGCCCTGATCATGTGCCTGCTCGGCGGGGAGCAGATCGCCAAGCAGATTGCCAGTGGCAAACTGCCCACCTCCCCGATGGCGGTGGCTACCGCTCCGATCTTCGATCCAGATCTTGATCGTCGGGTAGCCGAAGAAGTCGTCGCCGACCTGCTCAACCGGGTCGGCGGCAAAAACCTCGCTCTGGTGGTTACCAAGCGGGTCCCGCTGATCGGCGGCGGCATCGGCGCTGTGATGGACGGCATCGCCACCCGCCAGATCGGGAAGTACGCCAAGTCAGAGCTGATCCAGCGCCGCTCGCTGCAGACCTGACCTTGCCGCGCAGCGCTCGTACCGCACAGCACTTCTAGGGAGCAGTGCTGACCCGAACGGTGGTGACGATGCTGGTCACCGCCGGGGCTGACGGGGTAGAGCCGAACCCGAACGTCACCGGTGGGTACACCGGTTGAAGCTGCCCGAGCTCTTCGCCCTGCCAGGTCCCGCGCAGACCGGCAACGGCGTGCACGTCCCAGGCCCCGTAGTACTCCCGACGGCCTCGCCCTGCAGAGCCGTAGGTTCGCACCCCCGGCATCAGGACACCAGCGACCGGATTGATGATCCGCAGCCATCGTGGCGAGGTGGCCAGCCGGCGCGGAACTGCTCGCAGCAGCCAGCCCACGATCCGGCGGCGGCCGCTGACGAACTCCAGCACCAGACCCGGTCCACTGACCCGGCGGGTGCGGCCGAACCGGCTCAGCTCCACCGGACCGATACGGATCTCGTCGAAGCTGTACGTGGCAGCGATGAACTCCGCCACCTCCTCGTTCGGGGCGAGGAGCACCCGGTGGCCGTCCGGCTGCTGCACCATGACATCGGCGAAGCTGCCGAAGGCGGTGTCGCGCCACATGCCCACCACGACCCGGACCCCGGAGCTGCTGCCCATGCCCGCGATCTCACCGGCGAACCTCATCGTCTGGCCAGCCTCATCGCTTGGCCATGCGTCGCTGCAGGGATAGTTTGCGCCGCGTGCTCGGACAGTACGCATTTCACTCAGTCGTCGGTACGGACCGTGCGGCGCGGCACCACCGTGGGCACCGGCCGTTTGGCGGTGATGTTGGCGCCGTACGGGCCGCCGCGGATCCCCCGGCCCAACCACGGTGCCAGGTAGCGAACTGCCCAGTCAAAGTCGCGTCCGATCCGCTCGCTGCGCCGGCGATGGGTGAGCTCATCCTCCAAGGCCTGCGACCACGCATCATCCATGCCCTCCACACCCAGACACCAAGCCAGGGCGGCGGCGACACGCTCGTGGCCCAGCGGGTTGCCGTGCAACCGGTCCTCGAACCACAACCGCGGGTCCCCGGCGATCGGGTACTCCTGAAAGTCGAGCACCAGCGCGCTATAGGTGTGAGCGGCGTCTCGGATGATGTCGTTCAGCTGGTCCATCCGGTCCTGAAGGTGGCGACCCAGCGGGTTCATCGCTGTGGTGTCGGGCATGGTGAAGGTCAGCACGGTGATGTCCCGAGCCCGGGCTCGGGCGAACATGTCCGCATAGTCGGTGCGGATCGCCGCGAAGTCGCACCACAGTGCGATCACGTCGTTGACGCCGCCGAAGATCGTCATCAGGTCAGGTTCCAAGGCGATGGCCCGGTCAAACTGGCTGGTCCGAATCTCGTGCAGCTTCAAACCGCGGACCGCCAGGTTGGCGTAGTCCAGCGGTTTCGGCTGACCGTCCGCAATGTGCTGGGCGAGCCGGTCCGCCCACCCGCGGTAGCCGCCGTGACCGTCCGGGTCCTCCAGACCTTCGGTGCTGGAGTCACCGATGGCCACGTAGCGGCGAAACAAACTCACCTACCGATTGTCACCCATGGCTAAGGCCACCTAGTTCCTGACTCGCTCCGACCCCGAACTATCATCAGCAAGGGGTGGTATCGATGCCGCGCGCGTCCCGGACAGAGGCTTTCCTCGCCTTCGCCGACGCCCACCGTCGCGCTTTGCTGGGGTCGGCCTATCTGATCCTCGGCGACGCGGCGCTGGCGCGGGCACGCGTCGACTTCATCTTGGCCAAGGCCTACCAGAGCTGGCGCCGACTAGGCGACCCACGTATGCACTGTTTCGCCGCCCTGCTCGGCGGGTCCAACCCGGGTCCGCAGCCCTGGAACCAGTCGGACCGCTATGAGCTGGTTGACCGCCATCCGGCTCCCCCTGAGCCGGCCGAGGAGATCGTGTCGGATCTGGCTGATCTGGGCGAGCAGGAGCGGCAGCTGGTGGTGCTCGAGTACTACGCCGGGATGTCGCCGGCGGAGCTGGCGGTACTGACGTCGGCGGACCCGGACCGGGTGGAGGAGCTTCGCGCTGCGGCACGTTCGGCGCTCACCGCGCGGAATCTGGGCAGGTCCCAGGATCGTCATCTCGAAGCCGAGCTCGAGGCCGCCGTACAGCATCGGTTCGGCCCAGAGCTGAGCAACGCCAGCGGTCGGGGCGCCGCGGCCGGTCAGGGCGCCGCCGACGACCTGTCACACGGCCGGTCGCTGGTTCACCGACAGCGGCTGCGCGGTCTGGCTGCCGCCGTACTGGTCGTGGTGCTCGCGCTGGGTGCAAGTCAGGCCCTGCCCAGCCGGGGTCAGCCGGAGGCCGCTGGTGCGTCGCCCCCGGTGGCGTCGGCGTCGCCGAGTCGACCAAGCTGTCCCGTGTCCGACCGGGGCTGCCGGGGTCAGGTTACCCGGGACTGGCGGGATCGGATCTCGAAGATCTCCCGCTCCTACCTTGATCCCGACGACAGCTACTTCACCGGCTACAGCTACTCCTACGACCGGTCCTACGACTCCGATGAGCTGTGGAACGGCCAAGGCGGTGCACTCGGGTTGGACCTGTTCAAGCTGGAGCGGGGAGCTACCCAGGTCTTCATCCAGGTCGCAACAGCACGGGAGTTCGCGCCACGCTGCGGTCAGGCGACTGCCCAGGACTGCGTCAGCATGCGCTTCATGGACGGCAACAGCTTCATCATGACCGAGACCACCCACGTCTCGGAGGGCATTGAGGTGCAGTACCGCCCGGAAGGCACCCAGGTGATCACCCTGATTGCCCGCAATGTGTCCAACGGCACCGCGCTCGACATCACCCGGGGTCAACTGCTGCTGCTGGCGCAGGACCCCCAGCTGCGCCTGCCGCCACTGTGAGCCGATAGAGAAGGCCGGCCGGTCTGAGCTGAGCCGACTCAGTCCGCGTTCCCCCGGCGTTGTTGCTTGAGGTGGGAACGGCGCCGCTTAGCCTCCAGTCTGCGTTGCACCGAGCCCCGGGTGGGTCGAGACGGCCGCCGTACCCGCGGTGGTGGCGCTGTGGCCGACTCCAGCAGATCCTGCAGCCGCTGCAGCGCCAGCTGGCGGTTCTGGAGCTGCGACCGGGTGTCGCTGACAGCGATGGTCAGTGCCCCGTCGACCAGCCTGGCGCCGAGCCGGTCCAAAGCGCGCCGACGCTGAGTATCCGACAGTGATGATGATCTGGCCACATCAAAGCTCAGCTCCACCCGGCTGTCCGCGGTGTTCACCGACTGCCCTCCCGGCCCGCTGGAACGGGAGAAGCGCCAGGACAGCTCGCGAGCCGGGATGGGCGTTCCGCGTACGGTCAGCGGCTCCTCCACCTGCCCACTATCGCTTGACGTAGCGTGGTGGCCGCAGGCGACACGCGTTGCTGGGGACGAGCGGAGGGGGAGCGAGGCAGTGGCCGGCAAGTCCAGACTGTCCGCGGCGGACATCGCGTGCTGGGTGATCAAGTCCCGACGCGCGCCTGCTGCCATTGCCGCCGGGTGGAGGCCGGGACACGAGCAGCGGCTCAACCGCTGCCTGCGGCGTTCCTACCGGGTGGAGCTGATGCAGCCGGGCCAGCGATGCCTGCTCTGGCTCAGTGGCCGGGACCAGCCGGGAGTGCAGGCAATCGGGACGCTGCTCAGCCAGGCCGAGATCCCCCCGGTGGGCGCCGACGATCCGGAGGCAGAGGTACGGGTCTCGCTCCGGCTGCTGCAGCAGCCGATCCCGCGCAGCACGCTGCTTGCCGACCCGGTATTCACTCGCGCCGAGGTGCTTCGGATGCCGGCCGGCAGCAACCCGTCGTACCTCACCTGGGACCAGGTCGACACGCTCAGGGACTTCGTCGATCCCCGGGAGTGGGAGGCGGCCGGCTGGTGACAGCCCCGGTGCCGGAATGAGAAACCTCAGCCGGTCGTGGACGACCCGGCGTTGAACTCGTCCCGGTACTGCAGCCAGTCGCGCACCAACGACAGGTCGTATCCGGCGCGGCCGTCGGTGCTGATGGTGATCAGCCGGGTACCGAGCCCGGTCAGCTCTTCAGCCGCCTCGTCGGGTCCCCTGTCCGCAGCCGTTGAGCGCTCGATCTCGCCGGGGTCGCGGCCCACCTCAGCGCACCAGTTGTTCAGCACCTCGTTCTTGTGCGCCAGCGTCTCGGCGTCCCCGAAGCCGTGCCAGGTGGTGGCGTACTGTGCCACCAGCTTCAGCGTCTTACGTTCGCCTCCGCCGCCGATCAGGATCGGGATATCGCGCGTCGGGGCGGGGTTCAGCTTGGCCCAGCGGCTGGTGATCCGCGGGAGCCCCTCGGCTAGCGCGGCGAGCCGGCTGCCGGCCGTACCGAACTCGTAGCCGTACTCGTCGTAGTCCCGCTCAAACCAGCCGGCCCCGATACCCAGAATCAGCCGGCCGGCACTGATGTGGTCCACCGTCCGCGCCATGTCGGCCAGCAGGTCGGGGTTGCGGTAGCTGTTGCAGGAGACCAACGCACCGATCTCGACCCGCTCAGTCTGCTCCGCCCAGGCAGCCAGCATGGTCCAGCACTCGTAGTGCAGCCCATCGGGCTCGCCGCTGAGGGGAAAGAAGTGGTCCCAGTTGAAGATGACGTCCACCCCCGCCTCCTCAGCCGCATCAACTGCGCGACGCAGGTCGGCGTATTCGGCGTGCTGGGGCTGGAGCTGCACACCCACTCTGAGTGGTCGTGTGGCGTAGGGCTGCTCGGTCATGACGCTCACCATACGACGGGGCGGTGACGAGCCCGGCTTGTGGGTTGATGCCGCTGAAACGCACGGAACTCCGGCCGGACCGAGCCTGACCGGAGTTCGCAAGAGCTGACATTGCTGTGCGCGAGGGGGGATTTGAACCCCCACGTCCTTGCGGACACTGGCACCTGAAGCCAGCGCGTCTGCCGTTCCGCCACTCGCGCTCAGTCCGTACCTCACAGTGCGAACCAGCCGGGAAAGGCTAGCACGGCTCCGCCCGGCGGGTGGAATCCAGATCTGCCGCGGAGTCCGGATACCATCGAGGTCGCGGCACAACACGTAGACATCAACCAGGTGACAAGAGAGGAGGGACATGGGCATCTTCCAACGGTTCGAGAAGAAGGTCGAGGGGGCCGTCAACGGTGTGTTCGCGCGCGCCTTCAAGGGCGACGTGCAACCGGTCGAGATCGCAGCCCGGCTGCAGCGCGAGCTCGATGCCGAAGCCAAGCTCATGTCCCGCGACAAGCGCCTGGTGCCGAACGAGTTCATCGTCGGGCTGTCACAGCATGATCACGACAAGCTCGCTCCGTACAGCAAGACGCTGACCAGCGAGCTGGCCGGGTCGTTGAAGGACCACGCGGAGTCGATGGGTTACCTGTTCAGCGGCCCGATCCGGATCCACCTCGAGCTCGACGACTCGTTGCCAGTCGGCCGCTTCACCGTGGACTCCCGTGCAGTTGCCGCGGTCGAGGCCAACGGGAAGCAGGGCACAGCCGACGGCAGAGCGCAACTGGTGCTGGAGGTCAACGGCGTACGTCATCCGCTCCAGCCGCCCGGGCTGGTCATCGGGCGTGGCACCGAAGCCGACCTGCGGATCAACGACCCTGGCATCTCCCGCCGGCACGCCGAGATCCGGGTCAGCGGTGGCGCCGGCCGGGTGCATGTCGACATCGTCGACCTGGGATCCACCAACGGCATCATCGTCAACGGACAACGGGTCCGGCACGCGGAGCTGGGTGCGGGTTCGCGGATCGAGATCGGCTCCACCCGGATGCTGGTGCACGCACCCGCCGGGCACTGAGGCGGTCAGGAATGTCGGAAATCGCGCTCACCATTATCAAGGTGCTGTTCCTGGCACTCCTGTGGATCTTCATCCTATCCGCTGTCTCAGTCATCCGGAGTGACCTGTTCGGCCGAGCGGTGCCGGCACAGGACCCGGGACAGCCACGACAGCTCGCGAACCCAGCCCGACCGCCGCGGGAGACGAGGAAGACTCGTGGAGCACCGCGCGTCTTCGCCATCACCCAGGGCAACCAGGCCGGGGAGTCCGCTGAGCTGAGCGCTGGCACAGTGCTGATCGGGCGTGGCGCGGACTGCCAGCTAATCTTGGACGACGACTACGTCTCGACCCGCCATGCCCGGGTGGTGGCAGCCGAGACCGGCTACTACATCGAGGACCTGGGGTCCACGAATGGTACCTATGTCAACGGCCAGCGGATCACCGCGCCGACCTCGATCTCGCTCCAAGACACCGTACGGATCGGCAAGACCGTGCTGAAGCTCCAGACGTGAGTTCCGCCGATGGAAACTCAGAGTCCGGCCCGGCCGTGACCTTCAACCTGCGTTTCGTCGCCCATTCCGAGACCGGGCCGGTCCGCAAGAACAACCAGGACTCCGGCTTCGCTAGCCGGCACCTGCTTGCAGTGGCCGACGGCATGGGCGGTGCCGCGGCCGGCGATCTCGCCTCGGCGGTGGCCATCGACACTCTCAGCAGGGTTGACGGGTCGCCGGACGACGGCGCAATGCTGGAGGTGCTGGCCGACGCGTTCTCCCGCGCCAACGAACGCATCGCCGCCCTGGTGGAGGACGACTTCTCCCTCGAAGGCATGGGCACGACGGTGACCGCCGGCTTGTTCGACGGAACCCAGCTTGGGCTGGCCCACATCGGTGACAGCCGGGCCTACCTGCTGCGGGGCGGGAGGCTGGAGCGTCTCACCCATGACCACAGCTGGGTCCAGTCGCTGCTGGACGACGGCAAGATCAGCACCGAGGAGGCCGCGGTCCACCCCCACCGCTCGTTGCTGCTCAAAGTGCTCAACGGTCAGCCTTCGGCTGCTCCCGATTTGGAGCTGATACCGGTCCAGGTAGGTGACAGGCTGCTGTTCTGCAGCGACGGGGTCTGCGGGCTGGTCGACGACCCCGACCTTGCCGCGGCGATGCAGACCGAGAGCCTGGAAGACGCACTGCGCCGGCTGGTCGACCAGGCCTATGCCGCCGGCGGGATCGACAACATCACCATCATCCTGGCCGACATCGTCGAAGGCGAAGCGACCGGCGGCACGTTCGTCCTCGGCGCGGCGTCGGAACGCTCCATCCCCGATGTCGTGCCCGGGCCGGATAGCGGCGACGACGACGTCGAGGACACCGTGGTCGTCTCCGACGGTACGCCTGCCGAGGGCGCCCACGAGGTGGACGACGAGGCCCGCTACACACCGCTGCCACCCGCAAAACGCCGATTGGGCCGCACGCTGGTAGGGCTGCTGGCGCTGGTCCTGGTGCTGGGAGCAGGTGTCGGCACCGGCTACGCCTGGACCCGGACCCAGTACTACGTCGGCGCTGCGGGTGAGCAGGTGGCGATCTACCAGGGCCTCCCCGATAGCGTGCCGGGCATCTCGCTGTCCCGGGTGTACGAGGTCCAGGAGCTCCGTCTCGCCGCTCTGCCGCCCTTCTACCAGGACATGGTGCGATCGGCCATCGAAGTGGACAGCCTGGCCGCGGCCCGCTCGACCGTCACCACGCTGCAGGCGACGGCGGAACGGTGTGGGACGCAGCAGCCCAGTCCGCCGAGCCGGCCGGCCACTCCGGGGCCGAGCCTCCCGACAAGTCCCTCCCCCAGCGCGTCGGTCTCTCCCGGCCTGCGCACGACGCCCGGGGGCGACGCTCCCAGCACGCCCAGCGCGCCGAGCCCGCCACGGACACCGAGCACGGCCACCCCCGAACAGAGCTGCTGACCATGAGTGATGTGGCCGCACCGGTGTCTGTGATCCCCCGCAAACGTCGCGGGATCGAGCTGTTCCTGGTGGTGTTCGCGTTGGCCATCGTGCTCAGCGGGTACGCGATCATCGACCTCAACGTGCTCGACCGGATCTCCGCGACGCTGCCCTATCTCGCCGGCTTCTGCACGGGACTGGCCCTGCTGGCGCACCTTGCGGTCCGGTGGCGGCTGCCCTACGCCGACCCGGTCATCTTGCCGTGCGTGGTGCTGCTGAACGGCCTCGGGCTGGCGATGATCCACCGGATCGACCTGATCAACGACCCCCCGCTGACCGGAGCCCGCCAGCAGCTGGTCTGGACCACCGTCGGCGTGGCCTTGTTCATAGTGGTCGCGGTCGTGGTTCGTGACCACCGACCGCTGCAGCGGTTCACGTACACCATGTTCCTCGGCGGTCTGGTGCTGCTGCTGCTGCCCTTGATGCCGTTCCTCGGGGTGGAGAGGTTCGGGGCACGGATCTGGATCAGCGTCGCCGGCTACAGCTTCCAACCGGCGGAGGTGGCCAAGATCCTGCTGTCGCTGGCCTTCGCGTCGTACCTGGTGGAGAAGCGGGATGTGCTGGCCCTGGCAGGCTACCGCTTCCTGGGCATCGACCTCCCCCGGGCTCGAGACCTCGGACCCATTGTGCTGATGTGGCTGACCAGTCTGGCCGTGCTGGTGTTCCAAAAGGACCTCGGAACCTCGCTGCTGTTCTTCGGGCTGTTCGTCATGATGTTGTACGTATCCACCGAACGCGCCGGATGGCCGATCCTCGGCACCCTGCTGTTCGCCGCCGGGGCGTACCTGGGCTATCTGCAGTTCAGCCATGTCCGGGTACGGGTCGGCGCCTGGCTGGACCCGTTCTCCGACTTCGACCGCTACTACCAGGTCATCACCGCACAGTTCGGGATCGCCTGGGGCGGCCTGCTGGGGACCGGTTTGGGCGAGGGCCGCCCCGGGCTGACCCCCCTGGCTCGCAGCGACTTCATCGCCGCGGCGATCGGTGAAGAGCTCGGGATGACCGGGCTGATGGCGGTGGTGATGATCTACGGCCTGATCGTGGCCCGTGGGCTGCGGACCGCGCTGCAGTGCCGGGAGCCGTTCGGCAAGCTGCTCGCCGCCGGCCTGTCCTTCGCCTTCGCGCTGCAGGTGTTCACCATCATCGGCGGGGTGACGAGGCTGCTGCCGTTGACCGGTCTCACCACACCGTTCATGTCCCAGGGCGGGTCCTCGCTGATCGCCAACTGGGTGATTGTCGCGCTGCTGCTGATTGTGTCGCACCACGCCCGCAAGCCCATCGCTACGGTGGCAGCCATCGACGCCGACTCCCAGACCACGCAGCTGGTCAAGGTGCCTGCGCTGAGGAGCTCGGCGTGAACCGACCGATCCGTAGGGTGGCTTTCGTGGCGATGCTGATGTTCGCCATGCTGTTCGCGAACGGTACCTACATGGTGTTGTTCCGGCAGGCCTCGCTGGACGCCCAGCCACAGAACCGGCGGGTGCGGGACGCGGAGTTCGCCCAGAACCGCGGCGCAATCCTGGCCGCCGGGAAGACCGAGATCGCCACCACCACCCGGGTGGAGGACGGTTTCGACTTCCTCCGCGAGTATCCGGACGCGAAGCTGTACGCGCCAGTCACCGGCTTCTACTCCTATGACCACGGCCGGTCCGGTCTGGAGAACAGCTACAACACCCAGCTGGCAGGCACCGATGCCGCCCTCTTCGTCCGACGGCTGGTTGACCTGCTGACCGACCGGACCCCGCAGGGAGCCACGGTGGAGACCACCATCCTGCCGGCGGCACAGCGCGCAGCAGCGCAGGGACTGGGCGGGAACAAAGGCGCCGTGGTCGCGCTGGACCCGCAGACCGGTGCCGTGCTTGCTCTGGTCACCAGCCCGAGCTACGACCCCAACGAGATCGCCAGCCACGACATCGAGGCAGCGGACAAGGCCTATCAGCGGCTGGCCAAGAACCCGTCCCGTCCCATGGCGAACCGGGCGGCGCGGGAGATCTATCCACCCGGATCCACCTTCAAGCTGGTCACCGCCGCCGCCGCTCTTGCGGACGGCAAGACAGCGAAGAGCAAGGTAGCCTCACCGCCGCGCCTGCGGCTGCCCAATACCAACACGCATCTGGGCAACGCCCTCAACTGTGGCGGCAAGACGACCACGATCGAGCACGCACTCGAGGTGTCGTGCAACACAGCGTTCGCGAATCTCGGCATCGAGCTGGGGCAGGACAAGCTGCGTAGCCAGGCCCAGAAGTTCGGCTTCGACCAGCGACATCTCAGCGACCTCAGCGGGGTCGCTAGCCGGTTCCCCGACAACCTTGACCCCGCTCAGACGGCGCTCAGCGCGATCGGCCAGTTCGACGTCGCCGCCAGCCCGTTGCAGATGGCGATGGTTACCGCTGCGATCGCGAACGACGGTGTGCTGATGGACCCGTACCTGGTCGGCCAGGTACGGGCGCCGGACCTGAAGTCAATCCAGAGCCACCGGCCAAAGCAGCTGTCGCAGGCGATGACGCCGAACAATGCGCGCATGCTCAAGCAGATGATGGTGAATGTGGTGGAGAACGGCACCGGCAGGAGAGGGGCGATCCCCGGTGTGGAGGTCGGCGGGAAGACGGGTACCGCCCAGTCGGACCTGAAGCGAAAGCCCTTCGCCTGGTACACCTCGTTCGCATCGGGGGACGAGCCTCGGGTGGCGGTGGCCGTGGTGGTCGAGGATGCCGACATCCCGCGCCAGGAGATCGCCGGCAGTCGGGTGGCCGCGCCCATCGCCCGGTCAGTGATGCAGGCGGTGCTGGAACAGTGAGGCGCACCAGCGGGCACGGGGCCAGGAGAGGGACGCACCAATGACAGGCGACCTGACGATGGTCGGCGACCGCTACCAGCTGGGCGACGCGCTGGGTCGCGGCGGCATGGCCGAGGTGCGCTACGCCGTCGACACGCGGCTAGGTCGACCGGTCGCGGTCAAGCGGCTCCGCTACGACCTGGCCACCGACCCCACCTTCCAGGCCCGATTCCGCCGCGAGGCACAGTCTGCCGCCGGGCTGAACCACCCCACCATCGTCGCCGTGTACGACACCGGCGAGGAGCCCGACCCGAACACCGGCGTCTCGATCCCGTACATCGTGATGGAGCTGGTGGAGGGGCAGACGCTGCGCGACGTCATCCGGGACGGCCGAAAGCTTTTGCCCGAGCGGGCTCTGGAACTCACTCAGGGTGTGCTGGACGCGCTCGACTACAGCCACCGGGCCGGGATCATCCACCGCGACATCAAACCCGCCAACGTCATGCTGACTCCCACCGGGGACGTCAAGGTGATGGACTTCGGCATCGCCCGCGCCGTAGCCGACACCTCAGCGACGATGACCCAAACAGCTGCCGTGATCGGCACCGCGCAGTACCTGTCCCCGGAACAGGCCCGGGGTGAGACGGTGGACGCCCGCAGCGACCTCTACTCGGCCGGCTGTCTGCTGTACGAGCTGCTGGTTGGTCGCCCGCCCTTCATCGGGGACTCCCCGGTCAGCGTCGCGTACCAGCACGTACGGGAGCAGCCGGTCCCACCCAGCCAGCTGGACCCGATGATCAGTCCAGACATCGACGCGATCACCTTGAAGGCCCTGGCCAAGGACCCCGACGACCGCTACCAGTCGGCTCGGGAGATGCAGGCCGACATCTCCCGGGTGCTGGCCGGCCAACCAGCCACCGCGGTCGTGCCGCAGGTCAGCGAGCAGGACCAGCCGACCCGGATAGGTGCGGTAGCGGCGGTGCTACCGTCCGCCGCCCTAGCGACCGAGCGGTTCGATGACCAGGAGGAGGAGCCGCGCAGGCGCCGCGCTGGGCTGGGGTGGTTCGTCGCCGGCCTGATCGCGCTGCTGCTCGGTGCCGGCGCGTACGCCCTGCTGCAGCTGACTCAGCCAAATCCACAGGCCGCCGTCGAGATGGTGGAAGTGCCCTCGGTGATCGGCTTCACCCAGGCGTCAGCCGACAGCACACTTCGCAACGCCGGCCTGGTGCCGAAGTTCAGTAAGGTCAGCGGCAGCGCCGGGGAGACCGTCGGCACCGCAACCAAGCAGTCGCCGCTACCTAACGACGAGGTTCCCGAGAACAGCACAGTGACGGTCGAGATCAACGTCGGTCCGAAACAGGCAACGGTCCCCGACGGGCTGCAGGGCATGGATGTGGACGACGCTCGCAGACAGCTGGAGAGCGAGGGCCTGGTAGCCAGGGTGGAGCAGGCAGCGACTGAGCCGCCGGACTCCACCAAGGACGAGGTGCTGTCTGTGGTGCCTGGTGAGGGCCAGACCGTCCCGGCCGGAAGCGAGGTGGTGTTGACCGTCGCCACCGGCAAGTCGGTCGTGCCGAACTTCCTCGGGTCCTCCCGGCAGCGGGCCGCGGACGATGCGCGGGCTGCAGGTTTCGACACACCCACCTTCACCGAGAAGGAGAGCGACCAGCCAGCCGGTACGGTGATCGCTCAGAACGTGCCGGCCGGTACGCAGGTGTCTCGCGGCAGAGACTTAAAGCTCACCGTCGCAGTGCCCGAAACTGAGCAGAGACCGCGGCCCGACCCCGAGCCAGACCCGAAACCTGACCCCACCAAGGAGCCCGACCCCACCAAGGAGCCCGACCCCCCAGAGGAGCCGGATCCCGAACCCGAACCCACGGAGAAGCCTGACCCGACCAAACCGGCCCCGAAACCTAAGCCGAAACCCACCAAGGGTCCGCCGACCACCAACGCTCCAGCGCCCCCTCCCACGCCGCCTAACCCCTCACCGCGTGAGTCTGGGGCTGTCGGCTGAGCCGAAAGAACAGCCGCGCTGAATCGAACGCCTGGGCGAATTGGCTTATAGTGGGTCCATGTCGACTCTGAGCCAGGGATCGCTGTTCGACCTCGGGAACGACATCGCCTTGCGCCCGTTGGCAGGGGCGATTCGACGCCGGCCGCTGAGCCGCGGGGCGTGGATCGACCTGCTTCCCGGCTGGCTGAGCGGCGCCGACCTACTGTTCGATGAGCTCGTCGACACTGTCGGTTGGCACGCCGAGGAACGCCAGATGTACGAGCGGGTGGTGGAGGTGCCGCGGCTGCTCCGCTTCTACGGCGAGCAGGAGACCTTGCCGCATCCCATCCTGGTGCAGGCCCGGGAGATGCTGAGCAGTCACTACGCCACGGAACTCGGCGAGCCGTTTCGGACTGCGGGCATGTGTCTGTACCGGGACGGCAAGGACTCCGTCGCCTGGCACGGCGACACCATCGGACGTGGGAAGTCCTCCGACACGATGGTTGCCATCCTGTCCTTGGGGTCACCCCGTTCGCTGATGCTGAGGCCCCGCGGTGGTGGGGCGGCGATCAGGCAGAACCTCGGGCACGGCGATCTGCTCGTCATGGGCGGCTCCTGTCAGCGCACCTGGGAGCACGCCATCCCGAAGACGACCAAGGCGGTCGGCCCCAGGATCAGCATCCAGTTCCGGCCCGCCGGAGTGCGTTGACCAGGGCTAATGAGTCGACATCAGCGGTGCCAGTCCAACCGCGCGGGAGGGTGCGTCGGTGTCGCCGCAGGCAGCCAGCCAGTTGGCCAACATCTGGTACCCACCTTCAGTCAGTACGGACTCCGGATGAAACTGGACCGCCTCGACCGGCAGCGTCTTGTGTCGCACCGCCATGATCACCCCGCTAGCGGTGGTTGCGGTGACCTCCAGCACGTCGGGCAGGCTGTCCGGCTCGATCGCGAGTGAGTGGTAGCGGGTGGCGGTGAACGGCGACGGCAGACCAGCGAGTACACCCGCACCGTGGTGCTCGATCAGGGACGTCTTCCCGTGCAGCAGTTCCGGCGCCCGGTCCACGACGCCGCCGTACGCCACACCGATGGACTGCAGACCCAGACAGACCCCGAAGATGGGAACAGTGCCGGCCTGGTTGCGGACCACGTCGATGCAGACACCAGCCTGCTCGGGCGTGCCGGGACCTGGGGAGAGCAGCACACCGTCGAACGGCTCGGCGAAGTGGGGGTCTGCGAACCGGGGGTCGTCGTTGCGCCACACCTCAACCTCGGCACCGATCTGGGCCAGGTACTGCACCAGGTTGTAGACGAAGGAGTCGTAGTTGTCGATCACCAGGATCTTCACTGTGGGCACCGCCCCATTGTGGCAGCCTGTCGAGTGGGTCACCGGGGCGTGGGAGAGGCGATGACCCTGGGAGCTGGGGCATCCTGGTAGATGCTGGCATGCTGCAGCTCCAGCGCGCCCTGGTGCGAGGGCAGCTCGACCCGGGGCTCGACGTCCTCGGTGTAGACCAGCCCGTACGCGTCGACGTACTGCTTGTAGATGTCGATGAAGTCGGAGCTGTTCAACGCTGTCTGGAGCTGCTCGGGGTTGCCGATGGCAGTGATCACGTACGGCGGCGCGTACGGGATCCCGTGCAGCACCACCGTATTGCCGACGCATTTGATCCCGGTCGTGGAGATCACCCTCTGACCTTGGATGGTCATCGCCTCGGCGCCGCCTTGCCACAGGGCGTTGACCACGGCCTGGATGTCCTGTTGGTGCACGACGAGGTAGTCCGGTTCGACTCCCTCAGCGATGACGGAGGTGGGCGCATCGTCGAGTGTGACCGTCACCGCTGGTCCGACTACAGCCTGCAGCCCTGCATATCGGCTCTGCTCCTCCAGCAGGGGAAGGAGGTTGGTGTTGTCGTTCGGGTCGGTGGTGAGCGCGTCGACCTCTCGTCGCAGTCCAGTGAGCTGCTCGGCCAGATCGCTGTTTTGCCGCGACTGTGCCTGCACCAGGCTGACCAGGTCGGTGTTGCGCCCCGGTCGCAGGTCGGTCCCTCTGGCGTTCAGAGCGCTGGCGACCACCATCAGACTGGCGATCAGACACACTGTCGCAGTCAGCAGCCTGCCCAGGGCCGTACGGTCAGAGTGGCGTCGGCGCTGCCGGGACATGGCGCGGAGCAGGACGCGGCGGCCGCGGGCGATCACGTCGGCGACGCTTCGTCTGGCCACTGCATCCCCTTCCTCAGCCTCGGATGTCCCAGGTCGGACGGCGACAATGGCTAAGGTTACGTGTCATTGACTACGCTACCTAGTCAAACCAGCAAGGAGAGAGTGTGCCTGAGTCCAAACCGCGCAAGTCCGTTGCAATGCGGAAGCGGAAGACCAACCCCGAGGCCAAGCCACAGAAGGTGAAGGGGCCCGCCAACCGCCGCTGGGTGCCGCCTGTGTTCATCACCGTCGGCCTGCTGGGCGTGGCCTGGCTGGTCACGTACTACGTGGCCGGGCAGTACATCCCCTTCATGACCGAGCTTGGCAACTGGAACATCTTGATCGGCATGGGTGGAATGGCGGCTGCGTTCGGTATCGCCACCCTTTGGACGTAGTGCGGCGACCGCGCTGAGCTGCTGGCTCGCCGTACCGAACGACACCGGTGTAATTCTCCACAGTGTGGACAACGTTGTGGACAAGTCCCGGTACACCCCCAGGAGGGCAGATGTCTGGAGATCCGGCTGAGCTGATAGCTGGAGTGCCGTCCCGCCTGCTGATCGGAGGGACCTGGACGGACGCGGCGCAGGGCCGCACCTTCGCCGTCGAGAACCCGGCCACCGCAAGGAAGATCGCGTCTGTGGCCGACGCAGACGCCAGCGATGCCAGCGCAGCGCTTGATGCCGCGGTGGCAGCGGCCGACCATTGGGCCGCCACCCCGCCGCGCCAACGGGCTGAGATCCTGCGGACGGCGTTCGACCTGCTCCAGGATCGGCGCGACGACTTCGCCTTGCTGATGACCTTGGAGATGGGCAAGCCACTGGCCGAGTCTGACGCCGAGGTGACCTACGGCGGGGAGTTCCTGCGCTGGTTCTCCGAGGAGGCGGTGCGGATCACCGGCCGGTACGGCGTCAACCCGGAGGGGACCGGCCGGACCATCGTGACGCGGCATCCGGTGGGGCCGTGCTATCTGATCACCCCATGGAACTTCCCGCTCGCCATGGCCACCCGCAAGATCGCGCCGGCGCTGGCGGCCGGCTGCACCGTGGTGGTGAAGCCGGCAGAGCTCACTCCGCTGACCACCTTGTACCTGGCGCAGCTGATGATCGACGCCGGTGTTCCGGACGGGGTGCTGAACGTGATCACCACCAGCGCAGCGAAGCAGACCTCGGCCTCGATCCTCACCGACCCGCGGCTCCGCAAGCTCAGCTTCACCGGCTCCACGCCGGTAGGGATCAGCCTGCTGAAACAGGCGGCCGACCAGGTGCTGCGTACCTCGATGGAGTTGGGCGGCAACGCACCCTTCCTGGTTTTCGACGATGCCGACCTGGACGAGGCAGTGGCCGGCGCCATGCTCGCCAAGTTCCGCAACATGGGCGAGGCGTGCACCGCCGCCAACCGCTTCCTCGTGCAGGAGTCGGTCACGGAGAAGTTCGCCCGCCGGATGGCGGACCGGGCTCAGGAGCTGAAGGTGGGCGACGGCACCGAACCCGAGACCAGGATCGGACCGCTGATCGAGGCCAAGGCCATCCGGAAGGTCCAAGACCTGGTCAATGACGCCCGAACCCGCGGCGCAAGGGTGGTGACCGGCGGGGAGACGCTGGATCGTGCTGGCTACTTCTACCAGCCGACGGTGCTCCGTGACGTGCCAGCCGAGGCCCACCTCACCAGCACCGAGATCTTCGGGCCAGTCGTCGCGATCACCCCGTTCAGCGACGAGGACGAGGCGGTCAGGCTTGCCAACGACACCCCGTACGGCCTGGTCAGCTACGTCTATACCAAGTCGCTAGCGCGGGGACAACGAATGATGGAGCGGTTGGAGACCGGCATGATGGGGCTGAACACCGGGGTCATCTCCAACGCCTAAGCGCCGTTCGGCGGCGTGAAGCAATCGGGCCTGGGCCGCGAGGGCGGATTTGAGGGGATTGCGGAGTACCTCTCCACCAAGTACACGATGACGCCCAGCCCGTACTGAGTGCGGACCCGCAACGGGCGGAACAAGCAGTCGGCGTTGGCTGTTGGGCGGATGAAGGGCTGGCACGGTGCCAGCACCCGTACCACCCGAGTCGCGGTCTGGACCGCCGATCAGGAGACGTCATGACTGAAACAATTTCCGCCGCGCCCGCAGCCGCTGTCACCGGCGACGCTGGCCGGAGCCGCGCCGACTTCTGGTTCGACCCGCTATGTCCGTTCTGCTGGATCACGTCGCGCTGGATCTTCGAGGTGGAGCGGGTTCGCGACGTTGAGACCCACTTCCACGTGATGAGCCTGGCGGTGCTCAACGAGGGCCGCGACGTCCCGGACGACTACCGCGAGGCGATGGAGAAGGCATGGGGCCTAGTCCGCGTCGCTACCGCCGCCGCTCAGCTGAAGGGCGACCAGATCTTGTCACCGCTCTACACCGCCATGGGAACCCGGATCCACAACCAAGGCAACTCCGACTTCGCATCCGTAATCGCGGAGTCGCTGGCCGAGGTGGGCCTACCAGTCGAGCTGGCGGATGCGGCGGACTCTACCGCCTACGACGAGGCGCTCCGCGCCAGCCACCATGCCGGGATGGACAAGGTCGGTGAGGGTGTGGGCACGCCGACCATCCATGTCAACGGCGTCGCGTTCTTCGGCCCGGTGATCTCCCGCATCCCCCAAGGGCAGGAGGCAGGTGAGCTGTGGGACGCCACCGTGACCCTGGCTCGGTTCCCGTACTTCTCCGAAATCAAGCGGGAGCGCACCGGCGAGTTGGACTTCAGCTGAGCGGCGGTCGGACTGCGCCTGCCGACTTTCGGGGCCGCTACTGGAGCTCTGGCTTCGCCGGGAACCAGGTGTAGTCAATCCGGTCCCTGCTGAGACGCGCCTCCACGAGCAGAGCCCCTCCGGCCACCAAGGTGGGCAGCCAGGCGTAGCCGGGCACGCCCGGTAGGTCGGCTGCAACCATCAGGTACCAGCCCAGTAGGCAGATCAGGGCACCCGCCGTCAGTAGCCCGCCACCGATGACCATCATCCACCACAGCCACCGGTTGAGGTCGTCACCGGCGACAGCCCAGAAGGTCACCAGACCCAGCAGGAGCCCGAGCTGGTGCAACGCGATGCCGAGGTAGGTGACGTTCAGCCCGATCCCAAGCGGCAGTGAGGGTGCCCGGCCAAGGGATAGAGCGTCGACATTGAGGAAGTAGTGGCCGGCCGGCAGCAGCCATCGCTCCGGACTATCGGCGCCGCGGATGCTGACATGTGGCAGCAGCAGGCTCAGCACCAGCATCACCCCGATGCCGGCGGCGGTCAGGCGGCGCCTTCGGATCACCGCGGCCGTGTCCGGCACGTCACTCATACACAGACCTTACGGTGATGGGCCGGAACTGCACCGACCCGCAGAGCAACGCGGGCAGATGCAGTCCAAGTTGGGTCAGGTCAGGCCTGAGCAACCAGCGTGACCGGCACGTGCGCGGTGACGGCGTCGTGCAGCTTAACCCCGACGGTGTGGGTCCCCAGATTGCGGATCGGCTTGCCAATCTCGACAGAACGCTTGTCCACCGAGGGACCGCCGGCCTTCTTGATGGCGCCGGAGATGTCAGCAGCCGTGACGGCGCCGAACAGCTTGCCCGTGCTGCCGGCCCGAACCGGCAGCTCCACGGTCAGGCCCTCAATCTGCTGACGGACCTCTTGAGCATGGTCCAGACCGCGGATCTCTCGAGCATCCCGGCTGCGCTTGATGCCCTCGATCTGCTTCTCACCGCCGCGGCTCCAGCGGACGGCAAACCCACGCGGCACCAGGTAGTTCCGGCCGTAGCCGTCCTTCACCTCCACCACATCACCGGCCGTACCGAGGTTGTCGACGGCTGCAGTCAAAATGAGCTTCATATCTCTGCCTTTCCGACTCAGCGGGCCGTCGAGGCGTACGGCAACAGCGCAACCTCGCGAGCATTCTTGATGGCGATGGCGACCTTGCGCTGCTCCTGAACAGACAGCCCGGTCACCCGGCGGGCGCGAATCTTCCCGCGCTCGGAGATGAACTTCCGCAGGGTCGCGGTGTCCTTGTAGTCGATGTTCTGGCCGGCCTTGAGAGGGTTTGACTTCTTCTTGACCTTGCGCTGAACAGGTGGGGAACTGGCCATTGTGGTGCTCCTTCCGAGCCCGGCCGGGACCTGTTTCCCGTGGCCGGAATGTGCCTTGGTTTGTCTAGTGAATGGAACGCGTCCGAATCCGCTGACGGATCAGAACGGTGGCTCTTCGCTCTGGGGCGTCGCCCACGGGTCGGAACCGGAGGAACGAGGGCTGCTCTGGCCGCCACCGGAGTTGCCGGTCGCCCACGGATCATCTCCGAAGCCGCCGCCGCCACCGCCTTGGCCGCCACCGGCCGGACGGCCGCCGCCGCCGCCACCTTGACCGCCACCGCTGGTGGTCCGGGTGACCTTGGCCGTGGCGTACCGCAGCGCCGGTCCGATCTCGTCGACGTCGACCTCGAAGACCGTACGACGCTCACCTTCGCGGGTCTCGTAGCTGCGGGACTTGAGCCGCCCGGAGACGATGACCCGCATCCCCTTCTGGAGGGACTCAGCAACGTTCTCAGCTGCCTGCCGCCAGACGGCGCAGTTGAGGAACATCGCCTCGCCGTCTTTCCATTCGTTCGACTGGCGGTCGAACGTACGAGGGGTCGAGGCCACAGTGAAGTTGGCCACGGCCGCACCCGAGGGGGTGAAGCGGAGCTCTGGATCGGCGGTGAGGTTGCCGACCAGGGTGATAGGGGTTTCGCCTGCCATGTGGGTCTCCGTGATGAGCGTTGATAGTGGGGTGGCCTTCGTTCCCGGAGGAGCGAACGCCGATGCGCCCTAGCGTGCCAGGAAGTGCTGACAGTAGGGCGGCCAGATCGCAGATCTGTGGATCAGCGGAGGTCGGGACGGATTACCTTGGTCCGCATGATCGACTCGTTGATCGAGAACTGGCGGTCCAGCTCCGTCACATCGGCCGGTGCTGCGGTGAGGTCGATGACCGCGTAGATGCCCTCGGACTTCTTCTGGATCTCGTAGGCCAGCCGGCGACGACCCCATACCTCCAGGCTGTCAACCGTGCCTCCGCCCTTGGTGATGACGGTCAGGTACTGCTCGAGCGTCGGCTGTACCGTGCGCTCGTCGGTGTCGGGGTCCATGATGACCATGACTTCGTATTTTCGCATGCGCGAACCCACCTCCTCTGGTCTTGGCGGCCATGGGACGTCCCCATGGCAGGAGGGCGAATGCTTGATCCGGACCGCTCTGCGGGCCCGCATCGGTTAGGCCGAGATCATCTCGATGACCTCGCCAGCGAGCCAGGATACCGGCTGGATACGTCGTGAAGCGAATCCGGCCGAGCGCGCAGAGCGGCTACCAGCGGATCTGCTGCACCAACGGGCAGCTGAAGGTAGCCCGGTTCTTCAGCCCGACCTGGTTGAGGTAGCCGAGGATGGTCCGGTAGGAGCCCACCAGCGACGTCTCGGTGTAGGCGATGCCGTACTGGCGGCAGTGGTCACGGACGATCTGCTGCGCCCGCCACAGGTTGGGCCGGGGCATCATCGGGAAGAGGTGGTGCTCGACCTGGTTCTCGAGGCCACCCATGAAGAACCGGGTGATCGGGCCGCCGGAGATGTTGCGGGACATCAGCACCTGGCGGCGCAGGAAGTCCATCTTCACATCGGCGCCGACGATCGGCATCCCGATGTGGTTGGGGGCGAACGCGCCGCCCAGCAGGAACCCGAACACGGCCATCTGCACCCCGATGAACGCGGCCGCAAGACCGGGCGGAAGCAGCCAGAACATGACCGCCACATAGCTGACCAGCCGGAGGCTGAGAAACGTCAGCTCGAACGGGCGGTGCTTCACACCCCGGCCGCGGACCAGGTGCCTGATCGAGGACGCATGCAGGCTGAGGCCCTCTAGCAACAGCAGCGGCAGGAAGAAGTACCCCTGCTTGGTGACCAGCTTGGCCCCGATTCCGGTCCTGGCGTCGGCTGCCTCGACCGTGAACGCGACCGCACCGATGTCGATGTCCGGGTCTTTGCCGCGCCGGTTGGGGTTGGCGTGGTGGCGGCTGTGCTTGCTCATCCACCAGCCATAGCTGATGCCGACCAGCACGTTCGACATCACCCGACCGGTCCAGTCGTTCCACTGCGCTGACTTGAAGATCTGCCGGTGGGACGCCTCGTGGCCCAGAAATCCCAGCTGGGACAGCACCAGGCCGAACGCGGCCGCCAGCAGCAGCTGCCACCAGCTGTCACCGAGCAGCAGCACACCGGTCGCGATTCCACCAAGAGCCACGAGGGCCGCACCCAGTGAGATCCCGTAGAAGCCGTACCGCCGCTTCATCAGACCCGCCTGATGGATCTTCGCCGTGAGCTCGCGGTAGGTGTTCACGTACTGGCTCTGCGCCGGCAGGCGGCCCGCACGGGCGGTGCTACGGCTGGCATCCACAATCGACTGCTGTTCCACGCTGGCCCCTCTGATTCATGCTGACCGACTTCACGGCGACCTTTTGTTGCCGGTCCCGATCCCGGGGCAACGATGCACCCACTTTACCGACCCGGTCCCAAATCGAGGCAATAGCGATCTGGAGGACTTATGCAAACAGCGACAGACACCCATATATCGACGGCGGGCTCGGACCAGCGGGCGTCCCGTTAAGGTCCATTCATGACCTCAGACCTCGGACAGCTTCGCATCGGTGGCCATGGCGACCAGGTCGATCCCATCGGCGAGGCGCTGGAGCGGAGAGCGACCTTGGCCCAGTTCTTCCTGGGGGACCCACAGGGGTGGAAGGGCCCGGTGGTGCAGTACGCCGGTGGTGCGGCTGCCTTGCGTCAAGCCGCCGAGACCGCCGGTATCGCGTTGTACGTGCACGCCCCGTACGTGTTGAACGTGGCGACCAGCAACAACCGGATCCGCATCCCGAGCCGCAAGCTGCTGCAGCAGACTCTGACTGCAGCGGCCGAGATCGGAGCCGCCGGCGTCATCGTGCACGGTGGACATGTGCTGAAGAACGACGACCCGGCGGTCGGGTTCGAGAACTGGCGCAAGTGCATCGACCGGCTGGAGATCCCGATCCCATTGCTGATCGAGAACACCGCTGGCGGCGACAACGCCATGGCCCGACAGCTGGAGCGGATCGACCGGTTGTGGGCAGCGATCTCCACTGTCGACAACGCCGACCGGGTCGGCTTCTGCCTGGACACCTGCCACGCCCACGCCGGTGGAGAGGAGCTGGGCGGTCTGGTCGAGCGGGTGCTCGCCATCACGGGCCGCATCGATCTGGTCCATGCCAACGACTCGCGCGACGGCTTCGACTCCGGAGCCGACCGGCACACCAACTTCGGTGAGGGACTCCTCGACGAGGACGCTCTGGTGGAGGTGGTCCGCAGCGCCGACGTCCCGGTCGTAGTCGAGACCCCGGGCGGCGCGGAGGGCCAAGGGGAGGACATCGCCTGGCTGCGGGACCGGATCTGAGCGGCTGGGCGGCGCCCGAACCCAGGAATGTCACACCAGTTGGCGTGACCCACCCGATCCAGGCGCGACTCGAACGCGAGCCACTCACTGGTGTGACATTTCTGGGTGACTACCGCCGTCATGGCCCCCGTTAGGGTGTCGCCATGGCAACAGCACTGGTCACCGGCGGCACTGCCGGCATTGGCGCGGCGTTCGCCCGCGCGTTCGCCGAGCGGGGGGACGACCTGGTTCTGGTGGCGCGGGACGTGGACCGGCTGCGGCAGGTGGCTGCCGAGCTGACCGAGCGCCACGGCGTCCGCGTCGAGGTGCTCGGGGCCGACCTTGCGCACCGCCAGGACACCGAGCGGGTGGCGGAGCGGCTGCGGAGCAGCACCTCCCCGGTCGACATCCTCGTCAACAATGCCGGTTTCGGTGTCCACGCCAAGCTGCTGGCCGAGGACACCACCCCGCATGAGCGGGCCTTTGATGTGATGTGCCGCGCCGTGTTGATCCTCAGCGCCGCAGCCGGGCGGAGCATGGCTCAGCGAGGGCGGGGCGCCATCATCAACGTCTCCAGCACGGCCGGTTACGTCACGCTGGGAGGCTACTCCGCCATCAAGGCATGGGTGACCTCTTACACCGAGGGCCTCGCCGTCGAGCTCGCCGGGAGCGGTGTCACGGCGACGGCGCTGTGCCCGGGCTGGGTCCGGACGGAGTTCCACCAGCGCGCCGGCATCGGAACCTCGAAGATCCCTGGGCCGCTCTGGCTGCAGGCGGACCACCTGGTGGCGGAGGCATTGCAGGACGTCGACGCAGGGAAGGTGATCTCGATCCCCTCCAGGCGTTACCGGATGCTGATCTTCTGCGCCCGGCATGCACCAAGACCAGTCGTCCGGGGGCTCTCAGCGAAGATCTCCTCCAGTCGGCGGCAGGGGTGATCAGCCGAGCTAGGCATTAAGGTGTGAACGTGTCAAACCCCAGCCGCTACACCTCACCGGTCCACGCCAGTGCCCGGTTCGTGGCCCAGCGGCTGTTGCTGAAGCCGTTCGTCTGGTCGATCACCAACACCACCGTGCTCGGCCGGGAGAAGCTCAAGGATCTGTCCGGGCCCTTTGTGGTGGTGTCCAACCACTCCAGCCACCTCGACGCTCCGCTCATCATCGGATCACTGCCGCGGCGGCTGTCCCGCTACGTCGCCGCTGGCGCCGCGGCCGACTACTTCTTCGACGTCTGGTGGCGCAGAGGGTTGACGGCGCTGTTCTTCAACGCCTTCCCGGTGGACCGTACCGGTCTCCGGGGTAAGCGGGGCATGGCGACGGGGCTGCTGGACGCAGGTGTCCCGCTGTTGCTGTTCCCCGAGGGCACCCGCTCCCGGACCGGTGAGATGGGCCAGTTCAAGCCCGGCGCCGCAGCCCTGTGCATCAGCCGCGATGTCCCCTGCTTGCCGGTGGCGATCGTGGGGGCCGCCGAAGCCATGCCGCTCGGCAGAGCGCTCCCCCAGCGCGGCCGGCCGCCGATCTTCGTCACCTTCGGCGCCCCGATGACAGCCGAGGACGGCGAGACCGCGCTGCAGTTCTCGGACAGAATCGCCAAAGAAGTACGTGAGCTCGTCGACTACACCATGACCTACCGCGCGAACCACACCTGAAAGAGGACCGATGGCGAACGTCAAGCACATGAAGTGGTGGGGCTGGGGAGTCGAAGGAGTCAGCTTCCATCACGACGACAAGCCATATCTGGTGCCGTTCGTCAAGAAGGCCATCGGCGTGGACCTCAACGCTCCCGCGGACCCGCCGCTGGTGCTGGAGGACATGCCCATCCCGGACCCGATGATCGGGGCAGACCTGCTGGCTGAGCTGACCAGTACGGTCGGGGCCGACAACATCGCCAGCGATGCGATGGACCGGATGGTGCACACGTACGGCAAGAGCATCCGCGACCTGATCCGGCTGCGCGCCGGCGATATCCCGCGGATTCCCGACGTCGTGGTCTACCCGGCCGACGAGGCCGAGGTGCAGGCAGTGGTGGACACCGTCGTAGCCGCCGACGCCGTGCTCATCCCCTTCGGTGGCGGCAGCAACATCGCCGGGTCACTGGAGGCACCCGCGGATGAGACCCGACCGGTCATCTCTGTTGACCTCGGCCGGCTGAACAAGGTGCTCGCCATCGATGAGGAGTCCGGTCTCGCCCGGATCCAGGCCGGCGCCCTCGGCCCCGACATGGAGGAGCAGCTGGGCAGCAAGGGCTGGACCCTCGGCCATTTCCCGGACAGCTTCACCCACAGCACCCTCGGTGGCTGGGTGGCGACCCGGTCGTCGGGGATGCAGTCGGACAAGTACGGCGACATCGCCGACATCACCCGCGGCCTGCGGGTCGTCCAGCCCGGCAAGGTGCTGGTGGTACGAGCGCTGCCGAGCACCTCCACCGGTCCCAGTGTGCGGGAGATGATCTTGGGCAGCGAGGGGCGGCTCGGCGTGATCACCGAGGTCTCCGTCCAGGTGCACCGCATACCCGAGGAGCGGGTCATCCTGGGGTACTTCTTCCCGAGTTGGGAGGCGGGACTGGCGGCGATGCAGGAGATCTCCGCCAGCGACGCGACCACGTCCATCACCCGGGTCTCAGACGCCCGCGAGACCCAGTTCTCCTTCGCGACCCGCAAGAAGGGCAAGGGCCTCTCATCCCTGGTCAGCAGAGGTCTGATGAAGGTGCTGCAGCATCGGGGGTGGGACCTGAGTCAGATCTGCCTCTCCTTCATCGGGTACGAGGGCGGCAAGGCTCACGTGGCACGTAACAAGGCGATTGTGAAGTCGATCGTCAAGAGCCACGGTGGCATCGTCGTCGGCAAGGGCCCCGGCGCCCTCTACGACCAGAAGAAGTTCGACATGCCATACATCCGCGACTACCTGCTGGTCCGCGGCGCCGCGGCTGACGTGTCCGAGACCGCAGCACCCTGGTCGCAGCTGCAGACCTTGTACACCAACACGGTGGCCGCGGTGAACCGCGCATATGACGATATCGGCACCAGCGGCTGGGTGATGTGCCATTTGTCGCACTCCTACCACTCCGGCGCCTGCCTGTACTTCACCTTCGCCTTCCGGCACGACGGTGTGGATCCGCTGGCCCAGTACGACGTGGTGAAGTCGGCGCTGCAGCAGTCCTTCGTGGACAATGCCGGCACGCTGTCCCATCACCACGCGGTCGGGGTTGAGCACGCGCCGTGGCTGGAGCAGGACATCTCCGCTCCGGGCGTCCACATGATCAGCGGGCTGCTCAGCTCGGTCGACCCCAAGGCGAACTTCAACCCCGGAAAGATCATCGCGAAGTAGCGCTCCCGTGCAGGCTCGCCTCGGCGACCAGCGCGTCCAGCACCACCCGTACGGCACGGCGGGCCGCCCGGTCAGGGCGGAGCAGCGCCTCGACATGGCGGCCAGCTCGGATGTCGGTCAGGGGGACCAGCGCGAGGTGGCCCGCGGCGTGCTCGGCGCTGGTGTGCCGGGGCAGCAGCGCGACGCCATGCCCTCGAGCCACCAGCTTCTCGATCAACGGCAGATGGGTGGTGCGGCGGACAATGCGTACCGGCGAGCCGGTTCGGGCCGCGATCGCGGTCAGCACCCGGTCGATCGGGAAGTCCTCCGGCGGGGCGATCCAGTTCTCGGAGATGACGTCGGCGGGCGACAGGCTGGGCCGGTGGGCCAGCGGATGGTTCAGCGGCAGGGCCACGTCCAGTGGCTCGCGTAGTAGCGGCACTACCGTAAGCCCGGGCCCTCGCGGGCGTCGGTCGTCGGAGCGATGCGCCACCACGATGTCATGGTCCACGGTCAGGGCGGCGAAGTCGTCCTGGGAGACGTCTTGGTCCACCGTCTCCACGGTGATGGTGGGATGGTCGGCCAACCGGTCGAGCAGACCTGGCAGCAGCAGTTCGGCGGCGGAGTAGAACAACGAGATCCGTACCGTTCCTCCGACCTCTCCCAGGTACTCCTGCCACGCGGCTTCGGCGGCGGCGACGGCGGTCGCGATACCCAGCGAGGCCCGGACCAGCGCGTGGCCGGCATCGGTGAGCTGTACACCGCGACCGACACGCTCCACCAGCACGACTCCCGCCTCGCGTTGCAGGGCCTTCAGCTGCTGGGACACAGCACTTGGTGTGCGCCCGGTCGCATAGGCCACCTCGGTGACACTGCCGCGGTCGGCAAGCTCACGCAGCAGCGAGAGATGACCGACGTCCATGTAGCGATCCTACGGTTATCCTTAAGTTCAATCCGGTTGTGCTTAACCGTGCGCGCCGTCGACGATGGTGCGGTGCCTCTCCGCGACCGCCTCCTCGCCTGCCTTGTCGCCCTCTGCTGGGGAGTCAACTTCCCCGCGACTGCGCTTGCCCTGGAGCACTTCCCGCCGCTCTTCCTGGGCGCTCTCCGATTCGCGCTGGTCGCAGCCCCGACGCTGCTGCTGGTGCCACGACCACAGGTCAGGCTGCGGTGGCTGGTCGCCGTCGGTCTCGGCATCGGCGTACTCCAGTTCGCCTTCCTCTACCTCGGGATGGCGGCCGGGATGCCGAGCGGACTGGCTTCACTGGTGCTGCAGGCGTCGGCGCCGTTCACTGTGCTGATTGCCGGGATTTGGTTGCGGGAGCGGCTGTCGCGGCGACAGCTGGCGGGGATCGGTGTGGCGGTGCTGGGGCTGGCGGTGATAGCGGTCCACCGGGCCCAGGTGGCGGCGCTGCTGCCCGTGGTGCTCACCCTGTGCGGGGCGCTGGGCTGGGCGATCGGCAATGTCTGCAGCCGTAAGGCCGCCGCCCCCAACGCGTTGCACCTGACGCTATGGATGTCCGTCGTTCCGCCGGTGCCGCTGCTCGGTGTCTCCCTGCTGGTGGAGGGACCCGGCCCGATCTGGACCTCGTTGACCGGCGTAGCGACGGCGGCCGCCGTACCAGCAGTGCTCGGTCTGCTCTACATCGTGATCGTGGCCACCCTGCTGGGGTACGGACTGTGGAACACGCTGCTGTCCATGCACCCGTCCAGCCAGGTAGCCCCGTTCTCCATGCTGGTTCCGGTGGTGGGTGTGATCGCCTCCTGGGTGGCGTTCGGTGAGCTGATCGATCGGGTGGAACTGGTGGCCGGCATCGCCGTCGTGGGTGGAGTCCTCTACGCCTCCGTGCCTCGGCGAAGGGACGCGGCACCTCAACCGGACCTCATCGCGGAAGCCCAGCTGGACCGCGTGCCCTGAGGGCTGACCGGTACCCGGGCCATCATTCGTGAACTGGCATTCTTAGCACCTCCGACAACGGCGGTTACACCCCACCGCAACGCGCCGACACCCGAAGGGGAGCCACCGTGCTGACTCGACTGCGCTCACAGCCCGCCCAGGTTCACCTCAGCCTGATGCTGGCACTGACGTTCTCCACCGGCATCATCGACGCCGTCGGATACCTGGGGCTTGACCGGGTGTTCACCGGAAACATGACGGGCAACGTCGTGATCCTGGGCATGGCGCTGGTGGGCGGCACCGACCTTCCGGTCCTCGGCCCAGCCACTGCGCTGGCCACCTTCATGATCGGCGCGGCGCTGGGTGGTCGGGTGCTGCGGCCGGTGAAAGCGGGATGGACCGTACGCTCGACGGGACTGTTCGGCGGCGTCGGTCTGCTGATGGTCGGGATATCCATCGCCCTCTTCGCGGCCGGCGACACCCCGCCCAAGTGGCTGGCGATCACCGTCACCTGCGCGCTCGGCTTCGCCATGGGAATCCAGGCCGCCACCGCCAGGCATCTCGCTGTCAAGGACATCACGACTGTGGTCGTCACCTCGGTGATCACCGGGCTGGCCGCCGACTCGCGACTGGGCGGCGGGTTGGGCCAGCCCTGGTTCCGCCGGGTTGCCGCGCTGGTCCTGATCAGCGCCGGGGCGACGGCGGGCGCGCTGGCTCTGGTCTGGCACATCGGCTTGGGGGTTGCCCTGGCTGCAGCCATCACGCTCGCCGTCACCGTGATCGGCCAGCTCGCCGGACGGCCGGCGGCCTAGCTCAGCGGTGGACGATCACCGTGTCCCCGACATCGACGTTGTCGAAGAGACGCTGGACTGCCTGCCGGTCACGTACGTTCACGCAACCGTGGGACGCACCGGCGTACCCACGGGCGGCGAAGTCGGGCGAGTAGTGCACTGCCTGGCCGCCGGAGAAGAACATCGCAAACGGCATCGGCGTGTGGTAGATCGTGGAGACATGGTTACGGGACTTCCAGCCCACAGCGAAGGCACCCTCCCGGGTCGGTAGCTCCTCCGAGCCGAACCGGACATCCACCCGAAGCTGCTCCTTGCCGTCAATCACCCACACCAGCTTGTTGCTTGACTTGCTGATGCACAGCACCCGGCCCGTCAGGCAGCGTGGATCGAGGTCAGCCGCTGTCGGTTCAGGCTTCGGCTTGGCAAGGCTCATCTCGTCCTTGGTGGGGGTGCGGGTCATCGCCGTCAGGCGGTCCCAGGTGCGCTGGTCCACCTCGCCGGTCACCGGGATCTGCCGCTTGGCCTGGAACCCCTTGACGCTGCTGACCGTGGCCGAGCTGTAGCGCCCGGTGATGGGGCCGAGATGCCATCCAGCCTGCTGCAGCCTGGCTTGCAGCTCGCGTACCCGGTCGCTGTCAGCGCCGACCTTCAGTATCGCCGGACCGGGGGGCAGCACGTTGTGCAGCTCGCTCTGGGTGGGCTCGCGGGTCATCGCCACCAAGGTGTCCCAGGTCAGGTCGTCGACCTCTCCGGTAGGACGGATCGCCCGCTTCCGCTGGAACCCTGCCACAGCGTCGGCGGTAGCGGCGGCGTAGCTGCCGGTGATGGACCCGCTGAACCAGTCCAGCTGGGACAGTCGGTGCTGCAGCTCGCGGACCCGCTCACCCTGGTCACCGCTGCTGAAGAGGGCGGCCGGCTGAGCCTGACTCTTCGGTGAGGGGGAGGGTGTGGTGGTCTGTCTCGGGCTCACCGAGGATCTGGGGCGTGGGGCCCTCGATGATTCAGCAGGTGGGGCAGCCTCGGCGCTGGGGGCCCCGGTGCCGGCCGCTTCATCCTTGGCCGCTTCATCCTTGGCCGCTTCATCCCTGGCCGCTTCCGTGCTGGCAGCTTCATCCCTGGCCGCTTCGGTTCTGGTTGCCTCGGCGGTCGCTGGCATCAGTGGCGCGGCTTGGTTGGCCGAGGTCGTCCCGCACGCTGTCATCGAGAGCAGAGCGCCGGCCACCAGGCCAGCCCCGATCGGGGCGCGAAGGCGTCGGATGTTCATCGTTAATCCCTCTCAACGTCTAAGCCCCCGTCCGTACCTGCGGTCCTCCAGCTACAGGCCCTTATCCCGGTTCCGCCGCAGATTGAGCAACCGGAAGCGACGTGCCTCCTGCTCACCCCGCTCAGCGGCCACCGTACCCTCCGGGGTGGCCGTTTTGAGCTCCTCCGCGCGCAGCTCGCCGGTACGCAGCGAGATCTGCTCGCTCAGATAGCGCAGGATCGCCACCACGACGGCAGCCGCTGGCACGGCCAGGAAAGCGCCGGTGATGCCGAACAAGGTGCCGCCCGCGGTGACCGCCAGCAGCACGATCACCGCGTGCAGATTGAGGGACCTGCCCTGCAGGACCGGCTGCAGAACGTTTCCTTCAATCTGCTGCACGAGCACCACCAGTCCCAGCACAAGCAGCGCGGTGGTCAGCCCGTTGGACACCAGTGCCACCAAGATGGCCAGACCGCCTGCCGCCAACGCGCCGACGATCGGAATGAACCCGGCGAAGAAGGTCAGCAGGGTCAGTGCCCCGGCCAGCGGCACCCCCAAGATGAGCAGCCCCACCCCGATCAGCACCGCGTCGACGAAGCTCACGATGGCCTGGACGCGGATGAAGTCGCCAAGGGTCTTCCAGACCCGGACACACAGCTCGGTCAGGTGCCGGCCGATGTTGCCTCCAGCCTGCCGCCGCACCCAGGGGAGGAAGGCCGGGCCGTCCTTGACGAAGTAGAAGGCCAGCACCAGCACCAGCACGCTGGTGACCAGCGCCGAGCTGGCGGCCGAGACGGTGTTGAACACCCCGGTAGCGATCTGGGAGGCGCTGCTCTCCAGCCTGTCGGTCAGCGCGGCGACCGCCTCGTCGATGCGTTCGTTCGCCAGGTTGAGCGGTGGACCGGCCAGCCATCTCTGCACCTGCTGGATCCCTCTCACGGCGCTGTTGGCCAGCACCACCGACTGGTCAACCAGCGGCCGCGCCACCGCAGCGATCAGCCCGCCGAAGACGACCAGCGATCCGACCGTAACGGCGGCCGCTGCCAGTGCCGCGGGCCAGCCATGCCGGCGAAGCCATGCCACCGGAGGCCACAGCACCGTGGAGAAGATGATGGCCAGCACGATCGGCAGTACACCCACCCAGATTTTGGCCAGCAGCCACAGTGCAAGAGCCACGGCGACGCCGATGATGATCAGCCGCAGCGACCACGCAGCGGTCGCCTTCAGCCCCTCACCGATCACAGAGCTGCGGTCGACGGCTTCCTTGGTGGCGACGACGCTCCCTTCGCCCTTCGGCTGGTCAGGTGCCGGCGGGTCTGCCGGGGCCGCGGGTGAGTCTGCGCCCAGCTTGGCGCTGCCTGTGCGTTGGCGTACCCGACGAGGAGGAACGGTGCCCATGACGGGCAATTCTGACAGGTCACCGTCGCATGTCACTTCAATGGACTACGAACGCGGCCCAGTGCGCGGCCGGATCGGTCCCGCAGAAGCGCCGCCACCTGGATCAGACCAGACGACGGCGCTTCACCCGTAGCAGCCAGCACGCTGTGCTGGCACAACGGTTACTTGCTCTTGAACGCATCCTTCACATCTGCGGCTGCGTCCTTGGCGTGCTCGCCAGCCTGCTTGGTGTTGGCCCCGGCCTGGTCGGCTTGACCTTCAGCCTGGAGGTCCCGGTTGTCGGTTGCGTCACCGACACCCGACTTCGCCTTGCCGGCTAGCTCTTCGGCCTTGTTCTTTGCCTTGTCTGCCAAACCCATAGTTGCTCCGTTCCGACAGGGCGGTCGCCCACCTCGTCTGAGTAGCCGTGCCTTTGTCTCACCATAGGTCCCCGGGAGCCCTTACTCCATGGCGGGCGACTAAGAATTTCCGGAGCACGCCAGTGGCGGGAGGCGCAGACAGCTGCAGGTGGGACGTCACGCAGGCTGCTGCCGGCCAGCGGCAACCGCTGACCCGTCACTGCCAGGGCGGGTCAGCTGGACGGTCACGTTGTCGATCAGCCGGGTGCTACCCACGCGTGCGGCCACAGCCAAGATCGCCTCGCCGACATGGTCGGACGGGACGGGGCTGAAGGATGACGGGTGCACCAGGTCGACGTAGTCCAGCCGGAAGGAGGGGTCATCCAGCTCGGTCTGGGCCAGATGGGCCCGCGCCGCCTCCAGCACGTCGGCCACGTCACTATGGCGCGCTCCAGCCCGCAGCGAGGCAGAGAGGGCCAGCGCGGAACGCCGCTCCGCACTGCTCAGGAACCGGTTGCGGCTGGAGAGGGCGAGGCCGTCGGTTTCCCGTACGATCGGCGCCCCGATGATGTCCACGGTGACGTTGAGGTCGGACACCATCCGTTTGATGCAGGCAAGCTGCTGGGCGTCCTTCTCACCGAAGATGGCGACGTCGGGCCGGACCAGGTTGAACAGCTTCAACACCACGGTGAGGACGCCGTTGAAGTGGCCGGGGCGGACGGCCCCCTCAAGCACAGTCCCCATCTGACCGGCATCCACCAGCACCTGCCGGCCGGGCGGGTAGAGATCGCTGACCGACGGTACGAAAACCAGGTCAACACCCTCCTGCGCGCAAGCTTTCAGGTCGTGGTCAATCACGCGCGGATAGCGGGCGTAGTCCTCGCCGGGCCCGAACTGCAGCGGGTTGACGAAGATACTGGCCACCACACGGTCGGCGTGCTTGGCCGCCAGCCGGAAGAGGGACCGGTGCCCCTCGTGCAGTGCACCCATGGTGGGTACGAAGGCGACGGTCTCGCCGCCGAACTCCGGACGCAGCTGCTTCAGCTCGGCGACGGTGCGGGCTACTGGAAGCGGGTCCGGTGCCGGCGATGTCATCCCTCGCTCCGGATCGTGTCCGCGCCGAAGGTGTGCTGGGCTGCCGGGAAGGAGCCGGACCGGACATCGTCCAGGTAGGCGCTGGCAGCGCCGGCCAGCGTGGCTGCCAGATCGGCGTACTGCTTGACGAAGCGCGGCGTCCGACCCTGCCGCAGCCCGGCCATGTCCTGCCAGACCAGCACCTGAGCGTCACATCCGGCGCCAGCGCCGATGCCCACTGTGGGGATGGTCAGCTCGGCGGTCAGCTGAGCAGCGAGCTCGCCGGGCACCATCTCGAACACCACCGCGAAGGCACCAGCATCGGCGACCGCGTGGGCGTCCGCCACCAGCTGTTCAGCACCGGAGCCCCGGCCCTGCACCTTGTAGCCACCGAGCAGGTGCTCGCTCTGCGGGGTGAAGCCGACATGACCCATTACCGGGATGCCGGCGTCGGTGATCTTGCGGATCTGTGCCGCCACCCGGGTACCGCCCTCGAGCTTCACTGCCTGGCAGCCGCCCTCCTTCATCAGCCGCACCGCGGTCGCCAGAGCCTGGGAGGCGCCGTCCTCGTACGACCCGAACGGGAGGTCGGCCACCACCAGGGGCCGCCGGGAGCCACGGACGACCGCCCGGACCAACGGCAGCATCTCGTCGACGGTGACGGGTAGGGTGGTCTCGTAGCCATAGACGTTGTTAGCGGCCGAGTCCCCGACGAGCAGGACCGAGATGCCGGCTTCGTCGAAGATGGACGCGGTGTACTGGTCGTAGCTGGTCAGCATCCCCCACCGCTCGCCGGCCACCTTCGCCGCCTGCAGGTCGCTAATTCGAAGCCGCCGGAAGGGCGCCTCAGACATGGATCACGTCGTCGGGGTCCAGGACCAGCTCAGGGACGCCGGCGCCGGCGTCGGAGCCGACCGAGGCGATGGTATTTGTCTTGTCCACGTGCACGACGATGGGTCTGACCTGGCGGGCTTCCGCGTCGGTCATGGTCGCGTAGGAGATGACGATGACGAGGTCACCGACGCCGACCAGATGCGCCGCGGCACCGTTGATGCCGATGATGTGCGAACCGCGGGCGCCGGGGATGACGTAGGTCTCCAGCCGGGCACCGTTGGTGACGTCGACCACCGACACCCGCTCCCCGGGCAGCAGGTCGGCAGCATCCATCAGGTCCTCGTCGACGGTGAGCGAGCCGATGTAGTGCAGGTCGGCCTGCGTCACCGTGGCACGGTGGATCTTCGACTTCAACATGGTGCGCAACACGATTGTTCCTCCTCGACCGTCGCCGATGGCTGGGGCAGCCCCCGACTCTTCCGGTCCCCTGACTGGGCCTTCTCCCGCTCAAGCCTAGGGGAGTCTGGGAGGGTCGCCGCACCACGACCACAGGGCAGCCGCAGCCGGTGCTCAGCCCCGCGGTTCCCAGAGAATGACCGGAATCTCGCGCTCGGTTCGGGCCTGGTACTGCCCGTACGGCGGGTAGGCCGCAACGGCTCGCTCCCACCAGATCTGCCGCTCCCCGCCGCTGAGCTCCCGGGCGTGTCCGTCGCGTGCCTCCGGGCCGTCCTGGACGGTCACCGCGTCGGGGTTGGCCTTGACGTTGTGGTACCACACCGGGTGGGTGGGTGCGCCTCCCTGCGAGGCGACCATGGCGTAGGCGCCGTCGTGCTCCACCCGCATCAGCGGGATCTTGCGGAGCTTGCCGCTCTTCTTGCCGCGGGTGGTGAAGATCACCACGGGCAGACCGGTGTCGCGAAGAGTGTTGGCTTCACGACCACCGGTGTGCTCGTACAGCTCGACCTGGTCGCGGACCCACTGTTCGGGGCTCGGTTCGTACTCTCCATGCAGCGGCATGGGCCAAATCCTAAGTGGGACTAGCGGCCGCGTCGGCGCCCGGCAGAGAACTCCGCCGCACCTCGGGACGACCCGGTTCGGGCCTGCTCGCCGGGTCCCTGCCGACGGCCGCCGGTGTTGGACGGGGCCGAGGAGCTGGACGGCGTCGATGGGCGGGTACGACCGCCGGAGCCACCTCGGCGGCGACCGCCGCCGGCTTCGCGGCGCTGGCCCGGCTCGCCCGACCGAGCAGAACCACTGGAGGCGGCCTGGACGGGGGTGGGCTGGACGAAGGCAGCCGGCGGACCGCTGACGCGACTGATGACCGGGTCTCCTGGGGCGACGGCATGCTGGGCTGGTTTGATGGCGGCCTGCCGCATCAGCGTACGGACGTCGGAGGCCTGGCTGGGAGTGCCGATGGTCACCACGATGCCCTCAGCACCGGCACGCGCCGTCCGACCGGAGCGGTGCAGGTACGCCTTGTGCTCGGTCGGCGGGTCAACGTGTACGACCAGCGCCACATCGTCCACATGGATTCCGCGAGCGGCGATGTCGGTAGCGACCAGCACCCGGACGCTGCCGTCGCCGAAGGCGGCGAGGTTGCGCTGCCGGGCTCCCTGGGAGAGGTTGCCGTGCATGTCCACGGCGGGAACGCCTGCGCTGGTCAGCTGCTTGGCCAGCTTCTTCGCGGCGTGCTTGGTGCGGGTGAACGCCAAGGTACGGCCCTGGCCGGAGACCAGCTCGCGGACGACCTCTCCCTTGTTGTCGGGTGCGACGGTGAATACGTGGTGGGTCATCTGCGGCACCTCAGAGGCGGCGCTGTCGACCGAGTGCGTCACCGGGTTGTGCAGGTAACGGCGGAAAAACACGTCGACGCCGCGGTCCAGGGTGGCCGAGAACAGCAGCCGCTGGGTGCGGGTCGGGGTGGCGTCCAGCAGCCGCTTCACTGCAGGCAGGAAGCCGAGGTCGGCCATGTGGTCGGCCTCGTCCAGGACGGTGACCTCGACGGCGTCCAGCCGTACCTGGCGCTGCTTGATCAGGTCCTCCAGCCGGCCGGGAGTGGCGATGCAGATGTCCATCCCGCGCCGCAGCGCAGCGACCTGCGGGCCTTGTCCGACGCCACCGAAGATGGTCATGGTCCGCAAGCCGACGGCGTCGGCGAGGGGCTCCAGGGTCTGGCGCACCTGAGCGGCCAGCTCGCGGGTAGGCACCAAGATGAGCGCGCGTACGCTGCCCGGGCGCCGGGGCTGGTTGGAGGCGGCAAGTGCCGCGACGGTGGGTACCGCGAAGGCGACTGTCTTGCCGCTGCCGGTACGGCCACGGCCGAGAACGTCCCGGCCGGCGAGCGAGTCAGGCAACGTTGCGGACTGGATCGGGAACGGGCTGGTGATGCCGGTAGCCGCCAGTGCGGCAGCGATGGGCTGGGGTACGCCAAGTTCGGCGAAGCCTGAGGTCGACGCCTCGGCCGGGGTGGCCTGGGCAGGGGTCGACAGGGCAGGGTGAAGCTGGGTCACAGATTTCCTAACACAACGGGCCGGCCGTGGTTGCCTGACCACTCACGTGTGAGGAGAGTTGTGAAAGCGCCAGCGTTGGCGCACAGCAAACGACCTGTGGGCGCGCTCGTATGCGCACTTGTCTGTCCCCAGTGTAACGGTTAGTTGAACAATCCAGTAACGCCTCCCGGGACCGGCAGGGGTTAAGTTGGCCAGCAGCGCATTGCAGTCGACACTGGGCGCGGTGTCTCGTAGCGTTGGGTGGCATCCCGCGAAACGCCGTCGGCCGAGGCTTGTGGCCTTCGATGGGCTCCCGGCGCATCGCCTGAGGCCGGTCAATTTCCGGTCCGCGGCTCACCCAACCAAGCAAGGACGACCCTAATCACCGATCGACTAGAAGCACCGTGACCACAACCTCCTCCGACCGCGAGCTGGCACCAGCGCTCCCCCGCGGTGACCGCATGATCATCATCACGTTGCTGATCGCCACCTTTGTGGTGATTCTCAACGAGACGATCATGGGCGTAGCCATCCCGCGGCTCATCGTGGCGCTGGGTGTCACGGCGAGTACCGCCCAGTGGCTGTCGACCGCGTTCATGCTGACCATGGCCGTTGTGATCCCGACTACCGGTTTCTTGCTGCAGCGGCTGTCGCGTCGGACGGTGTTCATCCTGGCCATGGGGCTGTTCAGCTTCGGTACGGCGGTGGCGGCCGTTTCGCCAAGCTTCGCACCGCTCCTCATCGGGCGCATCATCCAGGCCTGCGGCACCGCGATCATGCTGCCGTTGCTGATGACCACCATCTTGACGTTGGTTCCGCTGCAACGTCGCGGTCAGGTGATGGGCAACGTCAGCATCGCCATCTCGGTCGCGCCGGCGATCGGTCCGACCATCTCGGGTGTGATCCTGCAGTACCTGTCCTGGCGCTTCATGTTCGTGCTGGTGCTGCCGATCGCGCTGGCCGCGATGGCGTACGGCGCGCGCGGGTTGAAATCGGGCGGTGAGCCGGGACATCGGCCGCTGGACCTGCTGTCGGTGCTGTTGACGGTGCCCGCGTTCGGCGGTGTGGTCTTCGGGCTCAGCAGGATCGGCGAAGCCGGTGGCGAGTCTGGGCCGGCGAGCGCCGCCGTACCGCTGGGCATCGGTGTGGTGTGTCTCGGGCTGTTCATCTGGAGGCAGCTCAGGCTGCAGCGGGACCGCTCCCCGCTGCTGGACCTGCGGGCCTTCCGGTACCCCATGTTCCGGATCAGCGTGGCGCTGCTGTGCATCACCATGATCGCCCTCTTCGGGGCGGTGATCGTGCTGCCGATCTATCTGCAGAACATTCGCGGGCTGGGCTCGCTGCAGACCGGACTGATGCTCTTCCCGGGTGGCCTGATGATGGGACTGCTGGCACCTACCGTCGGCAAGATCTTCGACCGATACGGCCCGCGCGCGCTGACAACAACAGGGACAGTGTTGTTGACCCTGACCTTATGGCGGTTCAGCTCGGTGGACATGACGACCCCGGTATGGATGCTGGTGGCTACGCACCTGACGTTCTCCCTCGGTCTGGCGTGCCTGTTCACGCCGGCCTTCACCAGCGGCCTGAACCCGCTCCCGCCACACCTGTACTCACACGGCAGCGCCATCATGTCGACCTTGCAGCAGGTCGCAGGAGCGGCTGGCACCGCACTGCTGATAGCGATCATGGCCGCCCGCACGGTGACTCTCACCGAACGCGGTATCCCCGCTCTGGCGGCGCAGAACGGCGGCGTCAGCGCCGCTTTCATGACGGCAGCGCTGATCGCCGTGGTCGGGATCGCGCTCGCCCTGTTCATGCGGAAGCCGAACCCCGCGGAAGCGCAGGAGCAGGCCGCCCACGCTAGCGCCCACTGACCACCAGATCTGCTCCTTGCGAGCCGCGTGCCCCGGCGCCATTTTGGGTAGTGGGGCACCATGAGCACCCAGTTCTGGGCGTTGGCCGCCGAGCACGCCACTCACGCCAAGCGCCGGTTGCTGGCCGAAGGCGATGCGTACGACAACGCCCGGCGGGTGCCGCTACCTGGGTACGCCGGCAGCCTGGTCGCATTCGGGGCGACGACGGCGGGACTTGTGCTCGCCGGCCGAAGGCAAGGGCGGACGCTGCCCGAGCGCTATGACCTCCTCGACGTGGCGCTGGGCGGCTTGGCTACGCACAAGTTCAGCCGGCTGCTGTCGAAGGCGTCGGTGACCAGTCCGCTGCGCGCCCCGTTCACCACCTTCGAGGAAGCGGCCGGATCGGCCGAGCTGAACGAGAGCGCCCGCGGTAAGGGGCTGCGGCACACCGTCGGTGAGCTGCTCACCTGCCCGTTCTGCCTGGGCCAGTGGATCGGGACCGGGTACGTCGCCGGGCTCACACTGGCGCCGCGCGCTGCGCGTACCTGGGCGGCTCTCTTCTCAGTCACCGCAGTGGCCGACCTGCTGCAGCACCTCTACGGTCGGGTCCGCACCAGCTGAAGGCCCTTGGTCAACGATCAAGTTGACGGACTCGCTGGCTGAGCTGGCGCATCCGGTCATCACGCTCGGGCTGGGTCAGTCCCAGCGGGTGGCGATGGAGAAATAGGGCGAAATCCCCTGCAACGTAAACGAGGCAGTGGGCTAGGACCGCCTCACCTGCTGCGGGTTCCCAGCCTTCTTGCCGTCACCCGAGCAGCCCTCTGTCAGACTGACCCCCCGTGACCGATGCAGCCCCCGACACTCCGCCCGAGCCCGCTGGTTGGCGACGACGGCTCCTCGGGGCGCGGATCGACGTTACTCCGCTGCGGACGTCTCGAGACTTCCGGACACTGTTCTTCTCCGGAACGATCTTCTATCTGGGCGCCATGTTCGGCTACGTCGCCGTCCCGTACCAGCTGTACCAGCTGACGGGCTCGAACCTTGCGGTCGGCGCCATGGGCATGGTGCAGCTGATCCCGCTGATCGTCTTCGGCCTGTACGGCGGCGCCCTGGCCGACCACGTCGACCGACGGCGACTGCAGCTGATGACCGGCGCAGCGCAGGCCGCGCTGGTCGTCGTCCTGCTCGGCAACGCCGTCCTGGACCAGCCGCGGACCTGGGTCCTCTACCTGGTGGGCGCCCTGCTCTCCACTGCCTCCGCGCTGCAGCGGCCCAGCCGGGAGGCGCTCATCCCGCAGGTGGTGAGGCACCACGAGATCCCGGCCGCTGTGGCACTGTCCGCGCTCGGTTCTCAGCTGGGAATGCTGGTCGGGCCCGGAATCGGTGGTCTGCTGATCGCCCAGTTCGGCGTCGCAGCGGCGTACGCCGTGGAAGCGACCGGCATGGCAGTGGCGACGTTGATGGTGCTTCGGCTGCGCCGCTATCCGCCCAGCGATCAGAGCCGCTCGCCCAGTGTTGCGGCCATCACCGAGGGGGTCCGATACGCGGTGCGGCGCAAGGACCTGCTCGGCACCTACGTCGTCGACATGGTCGGGATGTTCATGGCGATGCCAATCGTGCTGTTCCCCGCCTTCGCCATCGAGGTGCTGCAGCAGCCGGCTGCTCTGGGGTTGCTCTACACCGCCGAGGCCGTCGGCTCGATGATCGCGACGCTGACCAGCGGCTGGACGGCCCGGGTGCATCATCACGGCCGCGCCGTCACCTTGGCGGCGATGGCCTGGGGGGCATCCATCGGTCTGGCCGGGCTGGCGCCGAACCTGTGGCTGGCGGTCGCGCTGCTGGCACTGGCTGGTGCCTTCGACATGATCAGCGGAGTATTCCGCGGGGTCATCTGGCATCAGACGGTTCCTGACTCCATGCGGGGTCGGCTCGCCGGGATCGAGATGCTGTCCTACTCCATCGGCCCGCTCGGTGGCCAGCTCCGTTCCGGTGTGGTTGCCGACCTCACCACGGTCCGGACGTCCATCGTCAGCGGTGGCATCCTGTGCGTCGCTGGAGTTGCGGTCACGGCCGGCCTGCTCCGCGACTTCTGGCGGTACGACTCGCGGACTGACGAGCACGCCGTTCGGCAGCGCACCATCCGTAACGCCCGGGACGCGCGCGAGGAGCGCTCGGCCTAGTGGGTACCTAGCCTCACATCTCACTTCCTCTCTTGAAGGTGCTCATGAATCTCACGGCACGACCGGGCACAGTGGCGGCGCCCTCACTCACACCTGGTACGTCCATGCTGAAGCTCAGCAACGGACGGCAGGGCCTGCTTCATGTACCTCCTGGCGAGGTCAGCGGGCTCGTCATAGCCCTGCATGGGGCCGGGGGTCAGGCCCGGTCCGTGCTGGATCTGCTTCGCTCCGATGCCGACCGGCGGGGGCTAGTACTGCTGGCCCCGGCAAGCGCTGGCTCCACCTGGGCCGCGCTGCACCGCGGTCCGGACCCGGACGGCCCCGCAGTGGACAGCGCGTTGCAGAGCGTGTTCCGAGCTCACTCGTTCAACCCGGCCACCATCGCCGTCGCAGGGTTCTCCGACGGCGCCTCCTACGCCATCACCCTCGGCCTTGCCAACGGGAACCTGCTCCGCAAGGTGGTTGCCTTCTCGCCCGGCTTCCAGGTTGCCGACCGGCGTCAGGGCAGGCCGGAGTTCTTCATCACCCACGGCATCCACGACGAGGTGCTGCCCATCGGCCGTACCAGCCACAGACTCGTGGCGTCTCTGCGCGCGGACGGGTACGACGTCACCTACCGTGAGTTCGACGGTGGACACGTCGTACCCGCGAAGTACGCCACCGAAGGGATGCAGTGGGCCGCCGGGCGAGCGCCGAACTAACCAGCGCCTCTTCCGCACCTGGGCGTGGTTGGTCACCTAGCCTGGACCCGTGTACGTCTCAATGTCGCGGCTGCGTGTTGATCCGGAGCGCTCCGACGAGCTGGTTGCCGCGTTCCAGCGTCGCGCCGGTTTGGTGGAGAACCACGACGGCTTCATCGACCTCCAGGTGTGGCGGTCGGACCGCGACCCCGCCGAGGTGCTCATGGTCAGCCGCTGGCGGGACCGCGAGGCCTTCAAGGCATACATGAAGAGCAACGATCACCGGGTGTCACATGGCCGGATCGACCCATCGCTGAAGGCGGCGATCCAGCTGGAACGGCTTGAGCACCTCCATACCTATGAGGTAATGGTGGAATGACTGCTCGCCGGCTCCAACTCCCGGACGGCGATGCACCCACCTGGGCATGGCTCACTGAGGAGAAGCCGCTCGACCTGCCCGTGCTCGCCCGCGACATCTGCTGGCGCTACCGGAACGAGTTCCCCGACGAGGAGGAGCGGTATGGGGCTGCAGGCGACGCCTGGTGCGTCCACGACACCCAGTACCTCCTGCACTGGGGGGCGGAAGCCGTCAACGGCTACCTCAACATGAGGTACCAGGTCAGCTGGTTGGCGAGGGTGCTGGAGGCCCGGGGCTTCCCCCTCGACCGACTGGCCCGCAACTTGGACATCGGCGCGGATGTCGTGCTCAGCCAGGTGAGTGGTGCGGATGGGGTGCAGCTGGCCGGCGTACTCACCGACGCGGCGGCGTACGTCCGGTCACAGGGCACATTCCTGGACTAGGCGGCTGCTCTGGACTAGGCGGCTGGGCGGGCCCACCCGCACAACTCAGCTGGCTCCCGACTACCCGTCGGGAGCCGCCCTGGCCTGACCAGCCGACAGGTAGTCAGGGCTTCTTGCGAAGCCTCTGCTGCACCTGGTTGAAGCCCTCGCGGATCTTCCGCTGGTTCTCCGGCTTGCTGAGCTCTCGCTGAGCGACCTGGATGACCTTGGCCACCACTGCGGTCCTGAGCATTCCTCTAAGCATTCTCATCATTCCTCGCTTCGCTGCTGCACGACCTCCAGGTGGCCACGCTCCCGGCCAACCACCTCTTGGTGCAGTGCTGCGGTTCCAGGCACGTCCCGGTACGTGCCTCCTGAAGCCATGACTTTACCCGTATCAGTCCGCCATCGAGAGCACCCCGCTACGAGGGAGCCTCAGTCCGCGGCTGTCTTAGTTGATCGACTGCATCTCAAAGCGCGGTTGGCCGGGTGACCGCTGAGCAGCTCTACCCTCAGCCCGGCTTCCTGGCCTCCGGATTCTTCTGCCACGGCCACCGGCCCGTGATCTCCAGCTCGAGGGAGAAGCTGAGGAAGGTCCGGATCACCACAATGGCCGCCAGCAGGCCCACGCTGCGGAAGGTTGGGGTGACCGCTACGGTGCGGATGATGTCAGCGGCGACGAGGAACTCCAGTCCCAGCAAGATGGAACGGCCCAGGAGGCGGCGGTAGGACTCGTAGGCCCCAGACTCCCTGCGTACCAGCATCCGGAGGGCCAGCACCGTTGAGACCAGGACGCCGACAACGAGGATCGCCACGCCGCCGGCATCGACCCCCTTCCCTACCAGCTCGATCAGCTCCTGGAATGACACCGTCCACACCCTTCCAAGTCGCCGCCGATCACGGGTTGGGGAGCAGCGACACCATTGAGCTGGACCCGGTTCGACCAATGACGCCGCTTTTGGCAATGCTGTCCTGCGGTTTCTGAGCTGGCATAGCAAAGTCCGTAGTCGCCTGCTCGGGGGTTCAGGTGACTACGGACTTCAGCAATGAAATCGTCAGCAGCCGGTTGGACGTTACAGCCGCGCAAGCTATTCCTCGGCAGCGGGCAGAGAATGTTGCCTGAGCTCTGGCGCGTCGCTCCAGCAGGCGCGTACTGTTCCAAGTCAATCGATACGTGCCCCAGACCCTGGGCTGTGCCGCAACGGCGTCCCGGGTCGTCCTAGGTCAGGACGTATGGCGGGGGGGACGCCGGCGCCTGTCTCCCGATCGGCCGAGAGCCTCCAGCTCGTGACCGCGGCTAAGCCCTCGGTCAACGAAGACCGCTCAAAATACTTGCTGTGTGGCCGTGCCCAGTTCTTGACCTGGACGTGACGACACTGACCACGCACCCCCACACGGGGAGGACCCCGCCATGCGACAGCTCACGCCTCACCGTCCGCTCGCCGAGGCGGACCGACCCGCCCAGCCGAAACAAAATATTGACTCCCCGCTCGAACTTCTCAGTGAGGACGCCTGCTGGCGACAGCTGCAGACGACGTTCCAGGGTTTGTTGACCTATCGCAGCGGCCGGGGAGACATGACCCTCCCCGTCACCTACGACCTGTGGGACGACGGCGTCGTCCTCCACCTTGCGTCGTACAACCCGGCCTGCCAGTACGTCCCCGGCCGCGAAGTTGAGCTCGAAGTCACTCGCAGGACGCGCCGTGGATCGCGAACCACAGTTCGAGTTGCCGGCACTGCGCAGCAGTTGAACGAGGCCGAGGCGGAGAACAAAGGCCCGACTGAGCACCTGGAACAGTGGCCACCGGGAGTGGGTGCTATCTACGTCGCGATCCCTGCCGCCCGGGTGAAAGGCTTCCGGCAACGACTCACCAAGCCCCCTAGCGCCGGGATGCCGCCGTGTGCGGGTTAGCCGCTCGATTCCGGGCTCCGACGCAACTCCGATGGCGCGACTTCCACAGATCCACCTTCGTTAAGGCTCGCTGCCAGGTCGACGAGAGTGTGGGTGAGGGAGTCCAGCGGAGTCGACGTAAGGCCGGCGACCGTTTGTTCGGCGAGCGCCTGCCATGCCTGTCTCAACCTGGGCAGCAGGTCATGTCCGGCATCGGTGAGCTCGACAATGGTGACCCGGCCGTCGGTTGGTGATGGCTGGCGGGCAACGAGCCCAGCGGCTTCCAGCTTGCGGACGCTGTTGGTGATGGTGGGGGGCTCGCACCCGCTGGCATTGGCCAGCTGGTGCTGGCTACGTGGGCCTTCCGCGCCGAGCTCCAGCAGGATCACCTCCTGCCCGGGGTGCAGATTCAGCGGCGCCAGAAGCAGGCCCGCGAGCGCTCGATGGCGGATGCCGATGGCGCGAATCGCTTCGTTGATGATGTTGGCCCGTCCAGAGTCCATTCGCTTCACCCTTGCGCGAGAAAGCTTATTCGCATAATGTTATCCGCATAAGTAACTTCACTCTACCCGAATGGCCATAGCAGCGCCCTCTGCTGCGTCGCACCAGGCAGAGGTTCTGGCGCGGTTACACCCAGCCGCCCTTAAGCCACCACAGGAGGCTTTCTGATGAGCAACACAAGCAGCCGCAACCACAGCCCCGGAGCGAACACCCCCCGGAACATTCTCGTCATCTCCGGTTCCAGCCGGCCGGGTTCGCTCAACAGCCAGCTGGCTGGCCTGGTCGCTGACCTTCGAGCGCAAGACGCCGTCACCCTTGTCACCGATCTGTCCCGGCTACCGTTCTACGACGCCGACCTGGAGGCCGGAACCACCCCGGCGGCGGTCGTTGACTTGCGCGCCGCGGTAACGGCCGCAGAGCTGGTTGTCATCGTCACCCCCGAGTACAACGGCACCATCCCTGGTCTGCTCGGGAATGCGATCGACTGGCTTTCCCGTCCTCGAGGGGAGTCGACGCTTCGCGATAAGCCGCTGGTAGTTCTCTCCGCCTCTCCTGGCCAGCACGGCGGCACTCGGGCCGCCGGACATTTGCGGGCTGTACTCCAGCGGATCGGCGCTGCGGTCCTGCCAACAGGCCTGTCGGTGGCGGAGGCGCACCATCGGCTCTCCTCCAGCTCCCCTGACCCACAGCTAGTGACCGCTCTCTCCGAGCTGCTGGCTGAGGCCCTCGAGCTGCCGGCGGAAGCGATGTCAGCATGAACGGCCTCGCCTCGCCGGAGCCGGCTGCGCAGCCCGATCGGCCGCGTGCAAGGTTCACCGCCGCTGAGTTGGCTTACCTGCTTGGTGAGCGGCGCCTCGGCCGCCTCGCCACAGCCGATGGCGGTGGATCGCCACACGTCGTGCCGGTCGGTTGGACCTACAACAGCGACCTCGACACCATTGACATCTCTGGACGCAACTTCGCCGCCACCCGGAAGTACCGCAACGTCCAGGCAAACCCCCAAGCAGCCTTCGTCGTTGACGATGTGCTGCCGCCGTTTCGTCCCCGCTGCGTGATGGTTCAAGGCCGGGCCCACGCGCTTACCGCCGAGCGAGCCGGCGGCACCGAGGCGATAATCCGGATCGATCCGGAGAAGGTCATCTCGTGGGGCCTCGACGCCGTGCCCATCGGCGCCATCGTCTAGCTCACCATTGGGCTCGACCTGGCTAGCCGCGAAGACCTTGTCGACAGACGTGGTCCCTCCCTCCGACCTAGTGCTGCATGTCGGTGAAGCGAGAGTAGTGCCCCTGGAACGCAACGGTGATCATCTTGGTAGGACCGTTGCGATGCTTAGCGACGTCGAAGTCGGCTTCGCCTGCCCGGTCAGACTCCTTGTCGTAAAGGTCAGGGCGGTTCAGCAGCACCACCATGTCGGCGTCCTGCTCCAGCGATCCGGACTCGCGTAGGTCCGCCAGGATCGGCTTCTTGTCCGTCCGCTGCTCGGGGCCACGGTTCAGCTGGGACAACGCCACCACCGGGACCTCCAGCTCCTTGGCCAGCAGCTTCAGCTGGCGGGAGAACTCCGACACCTCCAGCTGGCGGGACTCAACCTTCCGGCCCGACGTCATCAGCTGGATGTAGTCGATCACCACCAGCTTGAGGTCATGGCGCTGCTTCAGCCGGCGCGCCTTCGCCCGGATCTCCATCATGGTCAGGTTCGGGGAGTCGTCGATGAACAACGGCGCCTCCGACACCTGCCCCATCTTGGTGGCCACCCGGTGCCAGTCGTCATCACTCATCTTGCCGCCGCGGATGTGGCTCAACGGGATCGACGCCTCGGCCGACAGCAGCCGCATGGTGATCTCGATCTGGCTCATCTCCAGGCTGAAGATGGCCGACGTGAGACCGTGCTTGATCGACGCCGACCGAGCGAGATCCAGCCCCAGCGTCGACTTCCCGCACCCCGGGCGGGCGGCCACGATGATCATCTGACCGGGATGCAGCCCGTTGGTCAGTTCGTCGAACTCCGCAAAGCCGGTGGGCACCCCAGCCAGCTGTCCACCGCGGGAGGAGATCGCCTCCATCTCATCCAGGGTCGGCTGCATCAGCTCCGAGAGCGGCTTGTAGTCCTCGCTGGCCCGCCGGTCGGTGACCGCGTACACCTCGGCCTGGGCCCGGTCAACGATCTGGTCGACGTCACCTTCGGCGGCGTAGGACATCTGCCCGATCCGGATCGAGGCGTCAGCAAGACGCCGCAGAATGCCCTTCTCCCGGACAATGTCGGCGTAGTATCCGGCGTTGGCTGCGACTGGAACGCTGGCCAGCAGCGTATGCAGGTACGGAGCCCCGCCGACCCGGCCTATCTCCCCCCGCTTGGTCAGCTCGTCGGCGACGGTGATGGCATCGGCCGGCTCGCCACGGCCGTACAGGTCGAGGATCGCGTCGTAGACCTGCTCGTGCGCCGGGCGATAGAAGTCAGCCCCGCGCAGCGCCTCGACCACATCGGCGATCGCGTCCTTGCTCATCAGCATCGCGCCGAGCACACACTGCTCGGCAGCCATGTCCTGCGGAGGTGTCCGATCGTGGGACCGGGTGCCTTGATCACCGTAGGGTGACATCACCTCAGCAAGACTCACTAGCACTCCTCCACGGTCAATCCAGGTTCACAGATCTACACAAAACGGCCCCGAGATCTGATTCGAACGCTACGTCCTCGCACTGACACTGCTGTGTCGAAGACGCCTTGCCCGCATCGAACCTGTGCCAACGTACGCCTCCCGAGCCGGTAGTAACAGCCAGTTATCCACAGGCCATGTGGACAACATGGTCGGCCTTGTGGGGGACACGCAGCCACCATGTGCAGAGCCTGGGTACGAATCTGGGGACAACGTCGGTAACGACACTGGAAAGCCGTCCTGGCAAGGGGTTTCGTTTCTGGTGTCGTGGTGGATAACTCTTTCTTCCAGATATTTTTCGCGTCCGCATGATGGAGGGTGCGGGGTTGACAGCGAACCAGTTAGGGAGTATTCGCGCACAGGCCTGGGGATAAGTCGACTCGCCGAGGAGCCTCGCTGGCGTGTCACCCAGCTCTCATCCTCAGCCAACGTGGCGAGGCGGCTGATCGGGCCGCCGAGCCCCTAGAATCACCGCGTGACCCAAGCCGCGCCGATCGTCTCGGAGCCGGATGTAGTCCGAGACGGTGCGGCGCTTGAGGTTCTGCATCGCGTCTTCGGCTATCCGGCATTCCGCGGGTACCAGGCGGAGATCATCGCTGAGCTGCTGGCCGGCCGCGACGCCTTGGTACTGATGCCGACGGGCGGCGGGAAGTCGCTGTGCTACCAGGTGCCAGCACTGGTCCGTGACGGAGTGGGGGTGGTCATCTCACCACTGATCGCGCTGATGCAGGACCAGGTCGACGCCCTTCGTGCTCTGGGCGTCCGCGCTGGCTTCCTCAACTCCACCCAGGACGCGGGACAGCGGCAACAGGTCGAGCGGGCTTTCCTGGCCGGGGAGCTCGATCTGCTCTATCTGGCCCCAGAACGGCTGCGGGTGGAGTCAACGGCCCAGCTGCTGGACCGTGGCACCATCGCGCTCTTCGCCATCGACGAAGCGCACTGCGTGGCCCAGTGGGGACATGACTTCCGCCCTGACTACCTGGCTCTCTCCACCATCCACGAGCGCTGGCCAGAGGTACCCAGAATCGCGCTGACGGCGACCGCCACCGACGCCACCCGAGCCGAGATCGCGACCCGGCTGAACCTGACGGAGGCACGCCATTTTGTGGCCAGCTTCGACCGGCCCAATATCGCGTATCGGATCGTCGGCAAGGACCAGCCTCGCCAACAGCTGATGGACCTGATCCATGCCGAGCATGCCGGGGACGCGGGCATCGTGTACTGCCTGTCCCGGTCTTCGGTCGAGGCGACAGCGGAGTTCCTGAATGCACACGGCATCCCGGCGCTGCCTTACCATGCCGGTCTGGACGCCCGGGTCCGCGCAGCGAACCAGTCCCGCTTCCTCCGCGAGGAGGGGGTGGTGATGGTCGCCACCATCGCGTTCGGGATGGGCATCGACAAGCCGGACGTACGGTTCGTCGCTCATCTGGACCTGCCGAAGTCGGTTGAGGGCTACTACCAGGAGACCGGCCGCGCCGGCCGGGACGGGCTGCCCTCCACCGCGTGGCTGGCGTACGGGCTAGCGGACGTGGTGCAGCAGCGGAAGATGATCGAGACCTCCGACGGAGATGCGGCGCACCGACGGCGGCTGGGCAGCCACCTGGACGCGATGCTGGCACTGTGCGAGACCGTCGAATGTCGGCGATCCCAGTTGCTGGCCTACTTCGGTGAGCCGGGCGGCCCGTGCGGCAACTGTGACACCTGCCTGGTCCCGGCCGAGTCCTGGGACGGCACCGTCGCAGCCCAGAAGGTGCTGTCGGCGGTGTTTCGGCTGGACCGGGAGCGGAGGCAGCGCTTCGGCGCCGGACATGTCGTCGACATCCTGCTTGGCAAGCACACAGCCAAGGTCGACCAGTTCGGGCACCACGCGCTGTCGGTGTTCGGGATCGGAACGGAGCTGCGCGACGGGGAGTGGCGGGGTGTAGTCCGGCAGCTGCTGGCGCAGGGGCTGCTGTCGGTGGAGGGCGACCACGGAACTCTGGGACTGACCAATCACAGTGCTGCGGTGCTGTACCGCGGCCGGGAGGTGCGGTTCCGGCGGGAGCCTGAACGCACCCGGTCCGCGTCCCGGACCTCCGGCTCCAAACGCCCCGCGGTCGACCTCCCCCAGGAGGCGGTCGGGGTATTCGAACGGCTCCGCGCCTGGCGGGCCGCCACCGCCGCGGAACAGGGCATCCCCGCGTACGTCGTCTTCCACGACGCCACGCTGCGCCAGATCGCCATACTCAACCCCGGCGACCTGCAGGGGCTGGGTCGGGTCAGCGGTGTGGGCGAGAACAAGCTGGCGAAGTACGGGGAGCAGATCCTGGCGACGCTGCACAGCGGCTGAGCCCGCTGTCCGCTCCATCCAGCGGGGCCCGCCGTGGCCGACTTTGGCAGGATGATCGATGTGCTCATCGCCACCTGGAACGTCAACTCCATCACTGCCCGGCTGCCCCGGCTGCTCGACTGGCTGGAGCAGCGCGGCCCGGATGCCGTCGCACTGCAGGAGACCAAGTGCGCCGACGCGACGTTCCCGTACGCGGACCTGAAGACGCTGGGATACGAAGCCATGCACGTCGGCGATGGACGGTGGAACGGGGTCGCCATCCTGTCCAAGGTGGGGCTGGAGCCGTTGGCCAGCGAGCTCCCCGGGCATCCGGAACCCAGGTACGCCCGCGCCCGCTGCGGTCCGCTGGCGGTTACCAGCGTCTACGTACCCAACGGCCGATCGCTGGACGACCCGCACTACGCGTACAAGCTCGGCTGGCTCGCCAGCCTCCGCCAGACCTTGGACGGCCAGGACACCACGGAACCGATGGCCATCATGGGCGACTTCAATGTCGCGCTGACTGATGAGGACGTATGGAACCCGAGGGCATTCATCGGGTCCACCCATGTCACCCCGGCCGAACGGCAAGCCGTCCAGGCGTTGCTGGATTGGGGTCTGACCGATGTGCGGGCCAGACCGGGCAAGGGTGACCGGGCGTTCACCTACTGGGACTACCGGGCAGGGATGTTCCACAAGGACTTCGGGATGCGTATCGACCTGGTGCTCACCAGCCGCGGCGTCCGGGTGAGCGATGCCTACGTCGACCGGGAAGCCCGCAAGGGCAAGGGTCCATCCGACCACGCCGCGATCCTGGTCGAGCTCACCACTGACGCCTGATCCGGCGGGGCTGCTCGAGGTGCCGACCTCCCCGAAGCGGCCTCCAGGAAACGGACCCTCGTCGCCGCACAAGGCGCCGACACGCGGCATCACCAGCACTCTCGCGCTGACGAGCGTCCATTTCTGGACTCGCTCCCGCAGCACAGCGTCGCCGGAGATGCCCGCCGCGGGCACTACATTCGTTCCCGTGGCAATCACGGTACGAACGATCACGGCCGACCAGCATCTCGCTTTCAACCAGACCCAACCCTCGCTGAGCTTCCTGCAGACCCCCGCCTGGGCCAAGGTGAAGAGCGACTGGCGCAGTGAGTCGCTCGGCTGGTTCGACGACTCCGATGCCCAGGTCGGTGCCGGACTGGTGCTGTATCGGCAGCTGCCCAAGGTGAAGCGTTATCTCGCCTACCTGCCGGAAGGGCCGGTGATCGACTGGGGGACCGACGACCTCGCCCCCTGGATGACGCCGCTGGCCGCTCACGTGAAGCAGGCAGGCGCTTTCGGCTTGCGGATCGGCGCGCCGGTGGTCGCCCGTCGCTGGGGATCCGACGCCATCAAGGCAGCCATCGCCGATCCCAAGGTGGTCCGGTTGAGCCAGGTGCTGCCCGACGACGTCAACCACCACGCCACCCAGCTGCGCAACCAGCTGCGCCAGCTCGGCTGGCGCCCGCCGGACGACGAGGAGGGCTTCGCGGCGGGGCAGCCGAGGTTCGTCTTCCAGCTGCCGCTGGCCGGCAAGACCGAGGATCAGCTGCTGGCCGGCATGAACCAGCTGTGGCGGCGCAACATCAAGAAGGCGGCCAAGCTCGGCGTCACCGTGTCGTTAGGCACTGCGGCCGATCTGCCCGCATTCCACCAGGTCTATGTGGAGACCGCGTCGCGCGACGGGTTCACACCACGGCCGCTGTCGTACTTCCAGACCATGTTCGCGGCGTTGCTGCCGGAGGATCCCGAGCGAATCCGGCTCTACCTCGCCCATCACGACGGTGACCTGGTCGCGGCCACCACCTGGGTCCGAGTCGGTCAGCACGCCTGGTACTCCTATGGCGCGAGCTCCGCTGCCAAGCGGGAGGTCCGCGGCTCCAACGCGATCCAGTGGCAGATGATCAAGGACGCGCTGGCAGCCGGGGCGACCGTCTACGACCTGCGGGGAATCACCGAGAGCGTGGACAGCGAGGATCCGCACCTGGGTCTGATCCAGTTCAAGGTCGGCACCGGCGGTGAGGCGGTGGAGTATCTGGGTGAGTGGGACCTGCCGATCAACCCCATCCTCTACAAGGCTTTCGATGTCTATATGAAGCGCCGGTAGCCTGATGGGTGTGAGTGGAGTAACCCTTCGGCTGGACGGCGCCCGCTGGCGTGAGCACCTGCAGACCGTGAGCCGGGCGACCCCGGGGCTGGTGCCGGTGGTCAAAGGCAACGGCTACGGGTACGGGCTGGCCCGGCTGGCCCAGGAATCAGCCGACTTCGGCGCTGACACGATCGCGGTCGGCACCGCCAGCGAGGTGGATGCCGTACGGGAGATCTTCGCCGGAGACATCGTGGTGATGAGCCCGTGGCGGCCCGACAACGGGCTCGCCGTCACGCTGGCCGCAGATCCGCGGGTCATCTCCACGGTCTCCCGGCTGGCCGACGTGGCTGCCATCGCCGACCTGGCCGTCGAGGGCCGGCGGCCCCGGGTGCTGGTTGAGGTGCTGACCTCCATGCGCCGGCACGGCATCCCCGCGCCCGACCTGGACCAGGTGACGTCGCTGCTGCCGCAGGTCGACTTCGTCGGCTGGAGCATTCACCTGCCCATCCTGGCCGAGGGCCGGTACCCCGAGGCCGAGCGTCTGTCCCGCGCTGCGCGGAACACCGCACCGGGCACCTTGTGGCTGTCCCACCTGCCTGCCGACGAGGGGTCGGCGTTGGCCCGCCAGCTCGGCGGCGCAAACGCCGACCCGGCCCCGATCCGGCTGCGGGTTGGCACCCGGCTGTGGTTAGGAGATGAGTCGACCCGACGGACCACGGCGACGGTGCTGGATGTGCATCGGGTCAACCGTGGCGAGCGGGCCGGCTATCGGCAGCGCGTCGTACCGGCCGACGGCTGGATCGTGGTCATCTCCGGCGGCACCTCGCACGGGATCGGCCTGGAGGCGCCGACTCCGGCCGTGTCGATGCGTCAGCGGGTCATCTCGGTTGCCACCGGGTCGCTCGAGGCGGCCGGGCTGGCGCTCAGCCCGTACACCATCGGGAGTAAGAAACGCTGGTTCCTGGAGCCGCCGCACATGCAGTCGAGCCTGATCTTCCTGCCCCGCAAGCAGGCCCCGCCGGCGGTCGGTGACGAGGTACCGGTCGAGTTGCGGTTGACCACGGCGAGTGTCGACCGCATCGTCACCGACTGAGGTCTGGGCGGGTTCTCAGCCGCGCAGCTTGGCCCTGATCCGTTCCGTGTCGGCTGGGGTCCAGCCGAAGCGGACCAGCAGCGGCTCGACTCCGCCGTACGCGGAGTCCACGTGCTCAAGAAAGGCCACCATGGTCTCGGGGTGGGTGAGGTGGGAGGACAGCGGCCGGTCCACCAGGTTGGCCGCGTAGGTACCACTCGCAAGCAGCCGGTCGACAATTCCCTGCACCCGCTCGCTGCTGGCGGCGTAGTCCTGTACCACGGCGCCGGGGTCCGCTCCCGCGAGCAGCAGCGCCAGCGCGACCACGGTGCCGGTGCGGTCCTTTCCTGCCGCGCAGTGCACCAGCGCCGCACCCTCGGCCGCAGCGATTTCCCGCAGGGACGCGACGATGGAGTCAGGCCGGTCCGCGAGATAGGACAGGTAGATGGATGCCACCCGGTTCTCCACCTGGACGGTTGGCTCGAGGTCGACCCAGGGCAGCGCCTCCTCCGGTATCACCTCGGGCCGTACGTCGGGCTTCGGCTCCCCCTGCCCGGGCATCTCCTCCCGGAACAGTGAATGGTGGTGGATGGTCACCTCTGGCCGGTCGGTGAGCGGGCCGGGGCCTTCGGAGGCGACCTCGAAGTTGCTGCGGAGATCGATGACGTCGGTCAGCCCGAGCTCGAGAAGCCGTTCGATGTCGGACTCGGTCAGGCTTTGCAAGTTGTCGGAGCGGAGCAGCTTGCCGGGAGTAATGGTCTGCCCGTCGACGGTCGGGATGCCGCCGACGTCTCGGAGGTTGGCCAGTCCGTCGACGTCAATCCACATCCGCTCCACCCGTCGGAGTGTAGTTCGGCCAGCCCGGCGGGCCCTGGCGGGAGCGCGCCGTACGGCCGCGCCAGCACAGGTCAGCTGGCCCAATGGCCGGTGAAGAACAGCCAGCACCACCCGAGCATCAGGCACACGCTGAGGCCGCAGGCGGCGACGACGGCAACGCGATGGACGGCCGCGACGCGGGGACTGCGGGGCTTCCAGGTGCCCCACGCCGCCAGCATCATCCACAGCGGGAACCAGAGCAGGGTGGCCCGGTTCACCGAGAAGAACCAGTACGACATCGAGAAGGCGAGCACCTGGACCCCCACCCAGCTCGCCTCGGCCCACATCCGTCTGCTCAGGCACCACCCGGTGACGACGAGTCCGAGTGCCATCGAGACCACCTCGGCGCGGAATACGGCGGCCCACCACGGATGGTCGGGGAACGCCCCTGGCTCGATCGCCGGGATCGTGTTGAGAAAGGACTGCCACGGCCAGGTCAGCTCACGGACCCATCCGGTCGACTGGGCTGCGTACCAGGCCGTCCAGGACCCGGTCAGCAGGTACAGATACCAGGCGTACGCCGCCATCACCGCGGCTGGGATCAGCAGCAGGGCCGCCCGGCGGCCTTTGGCTGCCAGCGCGGTCCTCCGGTCAGTGACGATCATCACCAGCAGCGCACCGATCAGGAACAGCCCCGAGACCCGGATGGTGCAGGCCACCGCAGCCAGCAGCGCGGCGGCCAGCCAGCGGTCTGCGCGGGCCCGCTCCCAGGACCAGAACGCTGCCGCGCAGAACAGCGACTCGGTGTAGGGCACGGTGGTGAACACGGCGGTCGGTGCGAACAACCAGGCCGTGGCCACCCACGGGCCACCGAACCGGACCAGCGCGAGGGCGGCGATACCGGAGCAGATCAGCGACAGCACCACCCCGGTGACCGCGATGGGGATGCCCAGGTGCAGGCCCAGCGCCAGCAGCGAGGGCAGTCCGGGGAAGAAAGCCATCAAGATGTTGTCCGGCTCGGCGAGATAGCCGCCGCGGGCGAGCAGGGTGAAGTGCTGGACATCCCAGTGGCTCACCATGTCGGTGATCCGGCGGCCTTCGGTGACTGCGAGCAGCAGCGCGACGAGGCAGATCAGGCCTCGGCTGACGAGCCATGCCTGCAGCACCATCCGGCCGGAGCGGAGGTCGATGGGGTGCAGCCTCACGCCAGGCGACCTGCCCCGGTCCGGGAGCCGTGCAACCGGGAGATCCACGGCGCGTCCTCGGTACGGTCCAGCACCCCGCCACCTGGATCATCAGCACCTAAGCGGCGTACCACGTCGTGGTCGGGCTGCAGGACGTCGCGGACCACCATGGCGACCACCCAGCCCTGGGTCAGCAGCCGGATGGCCACCGCCAGCCAGTAGACCCGGTCCGGGGCACCGTTGCCGGGCGACAGGAAGCCACCCAGGTGCCACCAGATGGCAGCGAAGTAGATCAGCTCGCCGACGGTGAAGATCCACCAGTCGCGCCACCGCGGGCGGGCCAGGATGAGCAGTGGCAGCAGCCAGAGCACGTACTGCGGGGAGTAGACCTTGTTGGTCATCAAGAAGGCGGCGACGACCAGGAACGCCACCGCGCCGAACCTGGGCCGCCGTGGCGCCAGCAGGATGAGGACGCCGATCAGCAGGCAGGCGCCGCCGAACAGCACCCCGTTGAGCACGTTGAGGTTCGGCACCTCGTACCCGGCGAGCGACAGCACGTACCAGATGGACCCTAGGTCGCCGGAGCGGTCGGAGTTGAAGGTCCAGAAGCTCCGCCACTCCTGCGGGGCCCAGTACAGGGCGGGCAGGTTGACCAGGCCCCAGCTGGTCACGAACGTGCTCAGCAGGAGAGCGAACTCCCGCATTCGGCGGGAGCGCAGGCAGAGGAGCAGCAGCGGACCGAGCAGGAAGAGCGGATAGAGCTTGGCGGCCATCCCCAGTCCCAGGAACACCCCCGCCGCCGCAGGCTGCCGTCGAGCCCACAGCATGCAGCCCACCGCGGTCAGCGCTACCGGCAGCATGTCCCAGTTGATCAGCGCTGTCGCCGCCACGCACGGGGAGGCGGCCAGCATCATCGCGTCCCAGCCCCGACCGGCCACGGTACGGACCTGGGCCCAGATGGCGACCAGGAAGAGCAAGCCCAGCAGCACCACGTTGAGGTAGAAGAAGCCGTTGGCGGCCTGCAGCTGCTGGGCGTCACTGAGCTGGGTGCCGGTCGGTGCGCCCAGGGCCACGTTCAGCAGCCGTACGAACTCCAGGTACCAGCCGGTCAGCACCGGATACTCCAGTACCGGATAGTCCCCGGTGTCGAGGTAGGGGGTGTTGCCCTGCATCAGGCCGCGGCCGCTGTAGAGCAGCCCGATGTCGGAGTAGCACATCCACTTGAACGCGTCCACGGACTTGCCGACGGTCGTGGGTCGACAGCCGAGGTGAAACACCGCCCCGGCCAGATAGACCACGAGGCCGGTCAGCAGTGCGATCCGCACCGGCAGAACCGGTGAGCGGGGAGCTGCGGCATGGCGGCCGATCGGACCACCGACCCGCTCGCTGATGGTACGGACGAACCCATCGGTGAGCGACGGTCGGTCAGGCCGGTACGAGGCCGAAGGCTGGCTCACCTCTGCGGCCATCAGCCACCGCCTGGCGTACGCTCACTGTCCCCCGCGCCGGTGCTTTCGCGGTTGTCGCCCCCGCTGCCGGGGCCGCCACCAGAGTCACCGCCGCCCGCACCCCCACCGCTTTCGGTGGTCCCGCCGCTGCTGTTGCCCGACGTTGAGCGACTGGTAGGCGCCGAAGAGGTCGGCTCTCTGGTGGTCTTCCCCGTTGGGCGCACGGTTGGCTGCTGGCTCCGCTCGCCATCCGACGGCTCGTCTGTCGGCTGCTGCGTCGGCCTCCGGGTTGCCGTCGGAGAACTCGACTCAGTCGGCTCCTGGCTCTGGGTCTGGGTCGGCTTTCGGGAGGGTGTCTCGCTCGGCTCTTGGCTTTGGGTTTCGGTCGGCTCGTCGCTGGGCTCTTCGGTTTCGGTGGGTTCAGCGCGCTGCGTACGAGTGGCCGTCGGCTGGGACTGCGGTGCGGAGTCTGCGTTGACGTAGGCAGGGTCGTCGAACTGCTTCACCGGCTGGCCCTTGGTAGCCGTCTCCATGTAGTCGGCCCAGGTCAGAGCCGGGTAAGTCGCCCCGAAGAAGGTCGAGTCGCCCGGGCGGGCGTACGCGTCGAGGTCCGCGCTGCCTGAGTTTCCGGCGACGTACATGACGGCGGTCGAGATCTGCTTGGTGTAGGCGACGAACCAGGCGGAGGTGATGTCGTCCTTGTCGCCGTCCTTGGTTCCCGTCTTGCCGGCCACCGGGCGGTTGAGGGTCTGTACGGTGCGTCCGGTACCCTCCTCCACCACGTTCCGCAGGGCGTACGTGACGTCGGCGGCGATGCCTTCGCTGACGGCGCGCTTCTCCTCCGGATTGGCCTTGTAGAGCAGCTTGCCGTTGCGGTCCCGTACCTCCTTGACGACGTGGTTGTCGACCGCGACTCCCTCGTTGGCATAGGTGGCGTACGCGCCGGCCTGGTTGAGCGGGCTGACCTCCGCCGCTCCCAGTGGGATCCGGGAGTTCAGCTCCCAGCCGTCGCCCTTGGGGGCACCGGCAGCCTCGGCCATCTCGGCGACCTTCTTCGGCCCGTCGTCCATGCTGGTGATGAGGTCCACGAAGGCGGTGTTGATCGACTCCGCGGTGGCCCGGACCAGGCTGACGTAGCGTCCGTACTGGATGGAGTACTCGTTGCGTACGGTGCTGGTGTCGCCGGGTGGGGTGAAGGTGTTGCCGTTGAAGGTCGACCGGAGGCTGTAGCCGTCCTTGAGACCGGCCGCCAGCGCGTACGTCTTGAACGTGGACGCGGTCGGTCGGGCCGTGGTGGCCCAGTTCCGGGAGTTCTTGACGAAGTCAGGACCGCCGTACAGGGCCAGCACGGCGCCGGTTCCGACCTCCACCGACGCGACCGCAGCATGGAGGTTGGAGGCCTTCTTGTTCACCGCGTTGGCCGCCTGCTTGGTGTACTTCTGCGCCGACTTCACGGCCGCGTCCTGGGCCTGCTTGTCGAACGTGGTGGTGATCTGCAACCCGCCGCCGCTGATCCTGCTGGCGTCGAAGCCTTCCGCCGCGAGCTCGCGCTCGACCAGCTTGAGCAGGAAGCCCTTCGGCCCGCCGTACCGGTCGTTGGTGGGGATGTTGGGGAAGGTAGGCAGCTTCTTGGAGTACTCCGCCGCCTGCTCGGCGGTGATGGCACCGGTCTCGGCCATGGATGCGATCACGTAGCCGTAGCGACCTCGGAGTCGCTCAATATTGGACTCGTCCACCGAGGGGTCGAACAAGCTGGGGTTGTTCACCACACTCGCGAGCACGGCGGCCTGCGGGACGGTCAGCTCCTTGGCGTCCACGTCGAAGTAGGACTCGCTGGCGGCCTGGATCCCGTACGCGCCCCGACCGAAGTAGATGGTGTTGAGGTAGCCCTCGAGAATCTGCTCCTTGCTGCGCTCCTTGTTGATCTTGTACGCGATGAACAGCTCCTTGAACTTTCGCGTCAGCGTCTGTTCCTGGGTCAGGTACAAGATCTTGATGTACTGCTGGGTGATGGTCGAGCCACCCTGCAGGTCGCCGCCGCTGCCGATCACCCAGGCGGCGCGGGCCATGCCGCGGATGGACACCCCCCGGTCGGTCCAGAATGACCGGTTCTCCGCGGCCACAACGGCGTCTTTGATGGTCTGTGGCATCTCAGCGAAGGTCAGCGGTTGGCGGTTCTGGATTGCGAAGCTGCCCAACTGACTCTTACCGTTGTTGTAGTAGACGAAGGAGGTGGCCGTCTCGAACTCGGCATTGCCCTTGTCGGGGATGTCGGTGGTCGAGTAGCCGATGCCCACCACAGCAGCAACAGCGACCAGTCCGAGAACCAGACCGGCCGCCATGACCTTCAATGATTGGAGTGTCCACTTCCACCTGGTGGGGACTGGCTGGAGTGGACGCTGTCCTCTCGTGGATGCGTCCTGGGACGCTCCGCGGGGGGGCTTAGCCATATATGTCCTCAACGGTCGGCTGGCGGCGCGGCGGCTTCCGCTTCACCCCGTCGCCCAGCAGGTACGACAGGATCATGTGGTTCCACGCGCATGAGGGGCAGACCTCCACGACGACTACTTTGAACTCACCGAACTCGTGAGCCATCCCCTCGAGCTCCGCAATCCGCTTGATGCGGCCGGAGTACTGTCCGAGCTGGTCCCCGAAGACATAGTGCAGCAAGGTGAGCTCAGCAGAGTCGCAGACGGGGCACTTGCTGTCCGCCCGCTCGCCGTGGTGCTTCGCCGCGCGGATCAGCATCGGGTCGGCGTCACAGGCGTCAGCCCGCGCCAGCTGGCGTCCCGGGCGTCGCAGCGACTCCAGCGTGGAACGTCGCTGCAGCGCATAATCGATGACCTCCCGCTGCGACCACATGGGCTCAAGGATACGTGTGGGGGCAATCTCGAGCGAGTCAAGCGATTTGACCCAGAAATGTCACACCAGTCAGTCGGCATCTCGGTTTGCCCCGCGTGAAACGCCTTCGGGCCCGCGACTGGTGTGACATTCCGGGATCGCCTTTGGCACCCCGCATCCCCATGGCGTACCATCGTGCGTCGGTCGTCCACCGGATCGGGGCCATGGCGCAATTGGTAGCGCACCTGCTTTGCAAGCAGGGGGTTAGGGGTTCGAGTCCCCTTGGCTCCACCCTTGTGATGTCTCGGGACACCGTTAGCAGGTGTCTTGGGACATCGTTGCATTTGTGGGGCTTGTTCGGCATCCCGTTGGGGAGTGTGGCGCCGTCCTCGCCGGGGTCAAGGCCGGGGCCCTTCGGGTGGCCTGCGGCCA
>CADCUO010000068.1 GCA_902805915.1 uncultured Propionibacteriaceae bacterium
ACCAGCACGCAGCTCAAGGCCCTGAGGAATCTCGCGCTTGACCGGCAGCCGTACTGGAATGCCGCCAACTGTCAGCAACTTGCCCCTGGGGGCGAGGAAACGGTGCTCGAATCTCCAGATTCCACCGTCGGGGTGTCGCCTGGTACTCCAGGCCGGATAGGGAATCGGCGTGTTCCAGAAGTGCGACATACCGGTCCAGGCCTTCAGCCCGCTTTCCAGCGTAGACATGGGAACCAGCGGGTAGTCTGCGCCGGAAGCGACGATTATGTGGCGCGCGTCAGTGGTTTGAAGCGTCTGCCGAAGAGCGCGAAGCTCCGCGTCCACCAGAGACCAGCTCGCGAGGCTGGTGGGGATGCGTTGGATGGGCGTAACCCTGCTGGGGAGCCCCTCAAACATCTGTGTGGCCACGTCGCGGCCGGTTTTAGCGTCACAATGCAGAAAGACGGGGATGTCATGCAGCGCACCGACCAACCTCTGCAGGTGGGTGGGATCGCTGTGGGCGAGGATTACCGCAGCGAGTGAGGTCATCGCTCACCTTCCCGGGGGGAAGCCACCGACCCGTCATGGCGATTGACGCGGTGCAGCGCCGGCCTGAGCACGCGACTGGCCCGTGGTCGGGGTGCCTCAGTTGGCCCGGTGGGCTGCCACGCGCGCACAGCGGGCCTCAAGAGCCCGCGGGAACATAGACAGTGTTCATTTCGATCTCCCCGACCATCGCCGTCACAGGGGTGCCGGAGCACCTGGCATGTCATCGTAGACCAACCAAACGTTCGGCTTAGCGTGGTATCAGTTCGGCGACGGGCGGGAGCAACGAATGACGCGCTTTCTCTGCTGGCGTCATTTGGGTAGTAGCCTCCGGCTGTGATCACGGTCGCCGGTGTGAGCCCATCGCTTGATCTGACCTACCTTGTTGAGTCGCTGAGATTAGGTCGAATTCACCGGCCGACGCAGGTGGTGCGCTGCCCTGGCGGCAAGGCGCTCAACATGGCGAGGGCGGCGAACACACTGGGTGCGAACTGCACCATCGTCGCCATACTCGGCGGGCGAACCGGAGAAATTCTGCAGGACGCGCTACACACGGTCGGTATCGACGTAGTCGTGGTCGACACCCCGCTCGAGACACGTACCTGCGTCTCCATCGCCGCTGCTGACACCGGCGCTTTGACCGAGGTGTACGACCACGCGGCACCCGTGCCCGACCAGGTCTGGGCGGCATTCACTGCCGCGGTTGAGACTACCGTCGAGAACCGACCCGGCTGGCTGTCTATCTCGGGCAGCGGGCCGGTGGGTCTCGCGGCGGATGCGATCGCCGACCTCGTACGGATCGGCGCTGCGGCAGGTCGCAAGGTGGCGGTGGACACCCATGGGAGCGGACTGCCCGAGGCCGTGCGCGCGGCGCCGGCACTGGTCAAGGTCAACCGGCACGAGGCGGCGGAGCTCCTGCAGGTACCGACCAGCACCACGCTCGTGTCCATGGCGAAGCGGATCCGGGCCCAGACCGGGGGGACCGTGGTCCTCACCGATGGCCTCGACGGCGCCGTGGCGCTGGACCGGGACGGCGCCGTACACGCCGAGGTCCCCGCCGTGACCGGACGCTTCCCCGTCGGCAGCGGGGACTCCTTCCTCGGCGCTCTGGTCGCCGAGCTGGACCGGCGGGCCGAGCTCGCCGAGGCGCTGGCCATGGCGACCGCTGCCGGCGTCGCGAACGCGCTGGTCCCGGGCCCTGGCGTGCTGGAGGTCTCGACCGTACAGTCGCTGCGCGGCCAGGTCGTGTTGCGACAGCTGTGACGCGGCTGCGAGTTTGAGCGGTCAGAGCTGGTGCAGCATCACCCTGACCTGTTCCACGTCGGAGTGCATCTGCTTGATCAGCGCCTCCATCCCCTCGTACTTCACCTGTCCGCGGAGGCGGGCATAGAAGTCGATAGCGATCTCCACCCCGTACAGCTCGAGGTCGTCGCGGTCCAACACGTACGCCTCGACTCGGCGTTCCAGCCCGTCGAAGGTCGGGTTGGTCCCAACTGAGATGGCCGCCGGCCACCGTGGTGAGGGAATGTCGAGGCGGGTGACCCAGCCCGCGTATACACCGTCCGCCGGCACCGCCATCCACGGCTCGACCGGGACGTTGGCCGTCGGATAGCCCATCTGGCGACCCCGCTGGTCTCCCTTCACCACCACGCCCTGGAACCGGAACGGCTGGTCGCTGAGCTCGCGTACCCGGCCGAAGTCGCCCTCGGCCACCGCCTGCCGGATCAACGTCGAAGAGCTGGGCTGGGTGCCGTCGGTCACCAGCGGGACGCCTTGCACCACGAACTCACCGGCAGCCAGCTCGGTGAGGGTCTGCAGGTCGCCGGCGGCCCGGAAGCCGAACCGGAAGTTCTCCCCCACCACGACCCGCGCCGGGTTCAGCGGTCGCAGCACGGTGTCGACAAACTGTGCCGGGCTCCAGCTCGCCATCTCCTCGGTGAAGTTCAGCACCACCACCTCGTCCGCGCCGGCTTCCCGGAGGAGCTCTCGGCGCCGTTCCAGGCTGGTGAGGAGCTTGGGGGCCCGGTCGGGTCGGATGACGCTCATCGGGTGCGGCCAGAAGGTGACCGCGACCAGCCGCGCCCCGGGCTCGGACGCGCGAGCTGTACGCAGCAGCGCCACGTGCCCACGGTGAACGCCGTCGAAGTTGCCGATGACGACGACCGACTCCTGGGCCATGGGCGAGAGGTCTCCTGGTCTAGTCGTACGTGCGGCGGCCACCCAGTAAACCAGACCACACCGTGCCGGAGTGGAGCTGTCGAGTCAGACGAAGACCGCGTCGGCCACGGCGTCCGGACCGCTTTGGCGATAGAGGGCCAGAAACTCCCCGGTCTCGGCCATCAGCGCAGTCGTCTCCGCAGGCAGCACCATGCCCGGGAGACGGCGGCCGTTACGCACCCAATCGGCCTGCTCGGCGTCCAGCTGGACCCAGGGGAAGCAACGCCTGACCACGTCCGCAATCTGGGTCAGCTGGAGCTCCTCGGCGGCCGAGTCCAACGTCTGGGCGTGGTCGATGGTGAAGGGGCCGACCCGGGTACGCCGCAGGGCGGTGAGATGCCCGCCGGTGCCCAGCGCAGCGCCGAGATCTCGGGCCAGGGCCCGCACATAGGTACCAGAGGAGCAGGTCACCGCAACCTTTAGGTCCAGCACCGGCACCCCGTCGGCGTCGTGGGCGGTCGTCTGTAGGCAGTCGAGACCGAAAATGCGGACCGGCCGGCCCAGCAGCTCGACCCGCTCACCGGCCCTGACCCTGGCGTACGACCGCACCCCGCCGACCTTGACCGCAGACACCGACGAGGGCACCTGGATGATGTCCCCACGGAGCCGATCCAGCGCCTGCTCGAGCGCCTCGGCGGTGGTCGGGCCGGCTCCTGAGGCGGTGACCACCTCACCTTCGGCGTCATCGGTGACTGTGGTCTGACCCAGTCGGATGGTGGCGGTGTACTCCTTGCTGGTCCCGCTCAGGTAGCCGAGCAGCCGGGTCGCCCGGTTGATCCCGACTACCAGCACTCCGGTGGCCATCGGGTCCAAGGTTCCGGCATGGCCGACCTTGCGGGTGCCGGCCAGGCGGCGGACCCTGGCCACCACCTGGTGTGACGTCCAGCCCTGCGGCTTGTCGATCACCACGGTGCCGGAGCGGGATCCGCCTATCTGGTCAGTCGTCGGTGTCGTCGTCTTCGTCATGCGGGCGCTTGTAGGGGTCCGCGTCGCCGGCGTATGTGGCCGCCGCAGCCTGCTCGGCCACCTTGGCGTCCTCGGACCGAGCCTGTGCCAACAGGTCGTCAAGCTGGCGGGCCGTCTCCGGCACAACGTCGGGAACGAAGGCCACAGTCGGAGTGAACTTCATCCCCAGCTGCTTTCCGATGGTCGACCGGATCAGGCCCGTCGCCGACGTCAGTGCCGCCGCGGTGGATGCCTGCTCCTCGTCCGACCCGAGAACGGTGTAGAAGATGGTGGCCTCACGGCTGTCGCCGGTCAGTGACACGTCGGTGACCGTGACGAACCCGAGCCGGGGGTCCTTGATCCGACGCTCCAGCATCTCAGCGACGATCACCTTGATCTGGTCAGCCAGCTTGAGGACGCGTGGCGAAGCCATCGTGATCTCCTGTCTTGGTAGGGATGGGAAACCCGATTCGCCGACCGGTCACCACAGCAGAGCTGACCGGTCGGCGGAAATGGGCTCAGCTGCGGGGCTTCTCCCGCATCTCGAAGGTCTCGACGATGTCGCCGACCCGGATGTCGGAGTAGTTCGACAGCGTCAAACCACACTCGAAGCCCTCGCGTACCTCGGTCGCGTCATCCTTCTCCCGTCGCAGCGAGGCGATGCTGGTCTCGCTGACCACAACCCCGTCGCGCAGCAGCCGCGCCTTAGCGTTGCGGCGCATCAGGCCACGCGTGACCATACATCCGGCGATGGTGCCTGCCCGAGAGGAGCGGAACACCTCGCGGATCTCGGCCGTACCAAGCTGGACCTCTTCGTAGATCGGCTTGAGCATCCCCTTGAGGGCAGCTTCGATCTCGTCGATGGCCTGGTAGATGACCGAGTAGTACCGGATGTCGACGCCCTCGCGGTCCGCCAGCTCCGTCGCCTTGCCCTGGGGCCGGACGTTGAAGCCGATGATGACGGCCTTGGAGGCGGCAGCCAACGAGACGTTGGTCTCGGTGATGGCGCCTACGCCGCGGTCGATGACATGCAACGAGACCTCGTCGCCCACATCGATCTTGGCCAGTGCGTCCTCGAGCGCCTCCACCGAACCGGACCCGTCACCCTTGAGAATGAGCAGCAGCTCCTGGGTCTCGCCCTTCTCGAGCTGGTCGAAGAGCTGGTCCAGCGTCCTGCGCCGGGTACCGGCGGCCTGAGCGGCCATCCGCAACCGGGATGCACGACGTTCCGCGATCTGGCGAGCCATCCGGTCGTCCTCGACGACCAGGAAGCTGTCTCCAGCTCCTGGCACCGCGGTCAGACCGAGCACCTGAACCGGCATCGACGGCGGTGCCTCGGTGACAGACTCACCGCGGTCGTTCAGCAGCGCCCGGACCCGCCCGTAGGCAGGACCGGCCACGATCGAGTCGCCGACGTGCAGGGTGCCACGCTGGACCAGAACCGTGGCCACCGGACCACGACCCTTGTCCAGGTGCCCCTCGATCGCCACACCTTGGCCGGGCATGTCGGGGTTCGCCCGCAGATCGAGGGCCGCGTCAGCCGTCAGGATGACGGCTTCGAGCAGGTCGTCCAGACCCTGACCGGTGGTCGCGGAGACGTCGACGAACATCGTGTCGCCGCCGTACTCCTCGGGCACCAGGCCGTACTCGGTGAGCTGACCACGGACCTTCGTCGGGTCGGCGTCCGGCTTGTCCACCTTGTTGACGGCCACCACGACCGGCCCGTTGGCCGCGATGGCGTGGTTGAGCGCCTCGATCGTCTGCGGCATCACGCCGTCATCGGCTGCCACCACCAAGACGGCGATGTCGGTCGACTTGGCACCACGAGCACGCATGGCGGTGAATGCCTCGTGGCCAGGGGTGTCGATGAAGGTGATCTTGCGATCCTCCGCATCCACCTCGGTGGAGACCTGGTAAGCACCGATGTGCTGGGTGATGCCACCTGCCTCACGAGCCACCACGTTGGTGTTACGGATGGCATCCAGCAGCTTGGTCTTACCGTGGTCGACGTGGCCCATCACGGTCACTGCCGGCGGTCGCGGAGCAAGCTCAGCCTCGCCGCCCTCGTCCTCACCGAACTCGATGTCGAAGCTCTCCAGCAGCTCGCGGTCCTCGTCCTCGGGCGAGACGACCTCGATGTGGTAGTTGAGCTCGTCGCCGATCACCTTCAGGGTGTCGTCGCTGACCGTCTGGGTGGCGGTCACCATCTCGCCGAGGTGGAACAGCACCTGCACCAGCGACGCCGGGTCGACGCCGATCTTCTCGGCCAGGTCAGTCAGCGATGCGCCGCGCGCAAGGCGGATGGTCGAGCCGTCACCCTGCTTGAGGCGCACTCCACCGATCGCCGGGGCTTCCATCTGGTCGAACTCTTGGCGACGCAGCCGCTTGGACTTCCGGCCACGACGCTGCGGGCCGCCGGGGCGACCGAAGGCACCCTGGGTACCGCCACGACCGCCGCGACCGCCGCGACCGCTCGGCGGCGGACCGCCGGGACCGCCACCTGGAGCACCACCGGGGCCACCGCGCCCGGGCGGACCGCCGCCGCCGGGACGACCACGACCACCGGCAGGTGCGCCACGACCACGGGGGCCGGCACCGGTTGACGGGCCCAGCTGGCCAGAGCTCTGTTTCGGCATCATCGCCGGGTTGGGACGGGGCATCCCCGGTACGCCACCCGGTCGGGGTGTGGCTCCACCGGGAGCCCTGCCCGCCGGTGGACGCGGACCACCAGGGCGGGCGTCCTGACCGGGACGGGGTGTCCGTGGTTGACCCATGCCCTGCGAGGGAGCGAACGGGTTGTTCCCAGGCCGCGGCGTGCCGCCACGACGGGGGCCCGGGGTTGCTCCCGGGAGACCGCCGGTCGAGCCGGGACGTGGCCGGGGAGCCGGCGCCTGTCCACCGGTACCGGGCGCGTGGCCGGGAGCAGTGTCCCGGGGACCACCGTCCCGAGCACCGTCATGGGGAGCACCGTCGCGGGAGCCGCCCGGGCGGGGTGCCCCGGGACGCTGGCTATCCGGGCGGGACCCATCGGGGCGGGATCCATCGGGGCGTGAACCATCGGGGCGGGGACCGCGCGCCGTATCCGGCCGACCGGGCTGTCGCGCAGCGTCTGGTCGCCCGGCGTCGGGGCGGGCCGACTCCGACCGAGGCGTGTCCTGGCGCCCGCCATCGGGCCGGGAGAAGCCCGGCCGTGGGGCATCGCCGCGCGGCCCGCCGGACACATCGCGACGCGGGGCCGCCTCGCCAGGCTGCTCGGTGCGAGCCGTAGGTGCGTTCTGTGCCGGAGCCCGAGGGGTGCCCGGGCGGGGTGCTGGTGCGGGACGTGGCCCGGGCCGTGACTCGGTGGCCGGCGTGACGCTTTCGGCAGCGCGGGAGACATCGCCCACAACTGGTGCCGCATCGACCACGGCCGGAGCCTGGGTCTGCGCTCCGACGGTGGATGCGGGCGCGGGCGCCGACGTCGGGTTGGGTCTAGCTGACTTCTTGGCTGGCGGAGCAGAGCTCGCCAGCTTCTCCTGCAACCGCCGTACGACGGGCGCCTCGACTGTTGAGGAAGCCGATCGGACGAACTCCCCCATGTCCTTCAGGGTGCTGAGGACTGTTTTGCTTTCGACTCCGAGCTCTTTCGCAAGCTCGTAGACACGGACCTTTGCCACTGCTCTCCTTGTGAGGTCCGGATCTTGGGGTCACCGGACCAGTTGGTTGTCTTGCATGCTCATTGAGGGGTACTCATCGAGTGGTCATGAGCGCATAGCCCACTTTCCGGTTCGGCGCCCGCTCACACTGGAGCAGGTGCTTGCACAACGCATCGCCCGGACGGGCTGATGCAGGGTCCAACTGTATGCCTTTGCGACTGTTTTCGCCTAAGTGACTCGAGCACCGTGATCAGCCGGGCCGGTGGTGACCAGCGGCGCCATAACCTCGGCGAACATGACCTCGACCCGCTTGGGCCCGTCGAGGCGGGCGACCTTCAAGGCCCGCCCGACCGCCCGGCGACGGACCGCTTGGTCAAGACATTCCGGGTTTCGATGCAGATATGCCCCGCGCCCCGGCTCCCTCTGTTGCGGATCCACCACTATCGCGGCGGATTTCCACACCAGGCGGAGTAGATCTGACTTGTGACCTCGCCTCCGGCACCCGATACACGTGCGCTCGGGGCGACCCACCCGGGTAAGTCTAGCGCTTCCCGGCGCCGTGAAGCTCCCCAGTTTCGGCGGCGAGTCACTCAGTGTCGGACCGGATGTCGATCCGCCACCCGGTCAGCCGGGCCGCCAGCCGGGCATTCTGTCCCTCCCGACCGATGGCAAGCGACAGCTGGTAGTCGGGCACGACCACCCTGGCGGCTCGCAAGCCCTCGTCCACGACGGTGACGGAGTTGACCTTGGCCGGGGACAGGGCCTGACCGACGAAGCGGGCAGGGTCCGGCGACCAGTCGATGATGTCGATCTTCTCCTCGTTCAGCTCGTGCATCACCGCCCGTACCCGCTGGCCCATCGGGCCGATGCAGGCACCCTTGGCGCTGACGTCGCTGTTGTGGCTGACTACCGCGATCTTGCTGCGATGGCCGGCTTCCCGGGCGACCGCCTTGATCTCCACCGTGCCGTCAGCGATCTCGGGCACCTCGAGCCGGAACAGCTTCTCCACCAGACCGGGATGGGTGCGGGAAACGACCACCTGGGGGCCGCGTACCTCCTTGCGGACCGAGACGACGTACACCCGGATCCTCGTTCCGTGGGTGTAGCGCTCCCCCGGCACCTGCTCACTGACCGGCATGATCGCTTCGATCTTGCCGAGGTCGACCAACACGGTGCGGGAGTCGCTGCCCTGCTGCACCACGCCCGAGACGATGTCGCCCTCCACCCCGGAGAAGTGCCCGAACTTCACCTCATCCTCTGCGTCACGCAGCCGCTGCATGATCACCTGGCGAGCAGTCGAGGCGGCCACTCGGCCGAAACCCTCCGGGGTGTTGTCGTACTCCCTGATCCGGTTGCCCTCCTCGTCCAGCTCGGGTGCCATCACCTGCACATGACCAGAGCGGCGGTCCAGCTCGACCCGAGCGCCTGGGACGGCACCTTCGGTCTTGTCGTACGCCATCAGCAGCGCTTCCTCGATCGCTCGGACCAGCACCTCGAACGGCAGGTCCTTCTCGCGCTCCAGCACGCGCAGCACGGAGATGTCGATATCCATCTCAGTCCTCCTCCTCCAGCTCAGCAGATTTTCGGTTCAGCTCCACCTGGATCAGCGCCTTGGCGACGTCGGCGAACGCGGTCTCGCGTTCGGTGCCGTCCACCTCGAGTACTGCGGCGTCCTCGATGCTGGAAACGATCCGACCGAGAAACCTATCGCCTCCGACCGTGCTTACCTCGACCAGTCGACCGGTGTTGCGTCGCCAGTGCCGCGGCAGCGTCAAGGGGCGGCTGACACCGCGGGAGGAGACTTCCAAGGTGTACGGAGCGGTGCCGGTCACGTTCGACTCGTCCAAGGCCGCTGAGATCGCCTTGGTCGCTGCGGCAATGTCGTCCAGCAGCGGTCCGTCGCCTTTGGGACCGTCCCCGTCCACCACGATGCGGACCAACCGACGCTTCCCAGCGGGTACGACGTCGACGGTCTCGAGCTCGAGTGCGAACTGAGCCAGGATGGGTGTGAGCAGCGGTGTGAGACTGCTTTCCTTCATGGCGGCCTTCCTGATCCGATTGTGACGTGCAGTTGTTGGTGAGGCAGTTGGCTGCGAGATCTGGGCGGGCGAGGTCTCGCCCAACCTTTAGTCTCCCACGTACGGACATAGACTCTGCTCGTGCCCCAGCGAGGAGGAGATGCCCCCGCGTTCGCTCGCCGGGAGCTCCTCACCGGCGGGGCAGCGCTGGCGGCTTGGGGTGTGGCCGCCGCCGCCGCCGGCTGCTCGGCCTCCGAACCGCGAGCCGACGGACCCACCCGCCCTCGGGATCGCCCCCAACGTCCCGGCCAGGCGACTCGGCCGTCGGCCACGCCAACGCAAACCGAGTTCGAGGGTGCCCACGGCCGTGAGCTGCAGCTGCTGGCGGCTGCGACTGCGGTCCTGACCGCAGCCAATGCGCCGCGGCCAGGTACAGCGCGGAGCGCGATGCTGACCCAGATCCGCCAAGGCCACCTGGCGCACCAGGCGGCGCTGGCATCTGCATCACCCACGACCCGCCCAGTCGGTGGCGATACCCCCGCTGCTCCACCGTCGTCCCACCGGGTCGCGATCACGGCCAGCCTTGCCACCCTGCAGACGGCAGAGCGCGGCGCCGCAACCGCCTACCTCTCGTTGGCCAGGACCAGCGAGGGTGTTCTGTCGCTGTTCTGGGCGTCCCTGGGCTGCGCCGCAGCCAGCTATGCGGTGGCCCTGCAAACCGAACTGTCGCCCGCCAATGCGTCGCCTCCCGGTGAGCGGACCCGACTGGTGCCGCCCTCAGAGGTGGCGGCGATGCAGTCGATGGTGGCGCAGCTGCACGCAGTGAACTACGGCTATGAACTCCTGATCGGACGGCTGGGCGGGGCGCGCCGCGACCGGGCTACTCAGCTGCTGCGTAGCCACCGGGTGCTGCGCGACCAGCTGGTGGAGCAGTTGATCGCCCGGTCCGAGTCGGTGCCGCCGGCAGCGCCGGCGTACGACCCGCCGGTGCAGCCCAGCAACGCAGCGAAAGCTGCCCAGCTGGTTCGGCGGATGGAGGTTGGACTGCAGCCGTGGGCCGGTCGGTGGGTGGCGGCGGCGACCCGGGCAGCTGATCGCTCGCTGGCAGTGGAGGCGTTGCTGTCCTCATCCCGTACGGCTGCCGCCTGGGGCAGCGCCCTACCCGCTTGGCCCGGGTGGCTGGACTGATTCGGCGTCGCCTTAGAAGAACTCCTGCGCGGTGTCGTAGGCCAGCTTGACGATGAGCCCGGCCAGCACAGCCAGGAACACCTTGCGGACGAACCCGTTGCCGCGGTTGATCGCCGTCCGGGCTCCCAGGAACCCACCGACCAGGTTGGCCGCCCCCATCATCAGACCCAGCTTCCACAACACCGACCCGGAGGCGCTGAAAACGCCGATGGCTGCGAGGTTGGTCACTAGGTTGGCGATCTTCGCCTTGGCGCTGGCCTCCAAGAAGCCGTACCCGAGCACTCCGACGAGCAAGATCACGAAGAAAGACCCGGTGCCTGGGCCGAGGATGCCGTCGTAGCCGCCGACACCGAGCCCGATCCCGGCCGTCCGGAGGTAGTGCGCTCGCCCGTCGTGCAGGCGGCGGGAGATCATCCCGAGCTCGGGTCTGCGCCAGGTGTAGATGCCCACCCCGACCAGCGCAACGAGCACGATCGGGGTGAAGTACTGCTTCGGCAGGAACTTCGCCGCCTGTGCACCGAGCGCCGACCCAGCCGCAGCGGCGACCACCAGCGGCACGATGGTCCGCCAGTCCGGCCTGATCTTGATCGCGTAGGTGATCGAGCTGGTCGCCGTTCCCCAGACCGACGACACCTTGTTGGTGCCCAGCACAGTGGCCGGTGCGGTGTCGTCGGGCAGGCCGATGAGCAGTGCCGGCAGCTGGATCAGCCCACCGCCACCCACGACCGCATCCACCCAGCCGGCGGCGAACGCGACCACGACCAGCAGCACCACCGCAACAGTGGATATCTCCAGTGGCCCCACTAGGCGGCGCTGTCGGTGCCCCGCACCGCATCCAGCAGCCGGTCGAAGACCTCGTCGACGGCGATGTTGTCCCGCTGCCCGCTTTTACGGTCGCGGAGCTCGATGGTTCCCTCGGCCAGGCTCCTGCCGACCACGACCACCGTCGGCATCCCCAGAATCTCGGCGTCGGCGAACTTCACTCCCGGGCTGGCCTTCCGGTCGTCCAGCAGCACCGGGATGCCTGCGTCATCCAGCTTGCGGGCCAGGTCCTGGGCCGCGAGCAAGATCGGCTCGTCCTTGCCGGCGGCAACGATGTGGACCTGGAATGGAGCGATCTGCCGCGGCCAGCTCAGCCCCTTGTCGTCGCAGGTGGCCTCGGCGACCGCGGCCACCGCCCGGGACACCCCGACTCCGTAGGAGCCCATGGTGACGGTGACGAGCTTGCCGTTGGAGTCGAGCACCTTCAGTCCGAGCGCCTCGCTGTACTTGCGGCCGAGCTGGAAGACATGGCCCATCTCCATACCGCGGGCCAGCTGTAGCGGACCGGACCCGTCGGGAGCCGGGTCGCCCTCACGAATGTCGGCCGCCTCGATGGTCCCGTCCGGAGTGAAGTCACGACCCGCGACCAGGTCGAAGACGTGCTTGCCCGGCTCGTTCGCGCCGGTGACCCAGCGCGTACCCTCGGCCACCCGGGGGTCGACGAGGTATCTAATCTTCGAGGCCGAGCTCTCCCCGAGGGCCGCAGGCCCGATGTAGCCCTTCACCAGGCGGGGATGGGCGCGGAAGTCATCCTCGGTGAACGGCTCCGGCTCGGCCGGTTCCAGCTGGGCGGCGAGGCGCTTGAGGTCGACGTCGCGGTCGCCAGGGATCCCGATCGCCAGCGGCGTCCTGGTGCCGTCGGCTCCCTTAACCATGACGACCACGTTCTTCAGGGTGTCCGAGGCCTGCCATGGGCGGTCCGCGCGCGGCACCCGCTGGTTAGCAACGGAGACCAGCGACTCGATGGTCGGCGTGTCCGGAGTGTCCTCGACGTGCGCGGTCGGTGCGCCGTCGAAAGGCACCGGCTCCGGGGGGTTGGTCCGGACCGCTTCCACATTGGCGGCATACCCGCCGGGTGAGCGGACGAAGGTGTCCTCACCGTTCTCGGCAACCGCGAGGAACTCCTCGCTCGCTGAGCCGCCCATCGCCCCGGACATGGCGGCGACGATGACGACCTCCAGCCCCAGGCGTTGGAAGATCTTGATGTAGGCGCCTCGGTGCAGGTCGTAGGACTTCTGCAGGCCTGCGTCGTCGATGTCGAAGGAGTAGGAGTCCTTCATGATGAACTCCCGACCGCGCAGGATGCCGGCCCGGGGCCGCGCCTCGTCGCGGTACTTGGTCTGGATCTGGTACAGCGACAGCGGCAGGTCCTTGTAGGAGGAGTACAGATCCTTCACCAGCAGGGCGAACATCTCCTCGTGGGTGGGGCCCAGCAGATAGTCACCACCCTTGCGGTCCTTGAGTCGGAAGAGGCTGGGGCCGTACTCGGTCCAGCGGCCCGTCGCCTCGTAGGGCTCCCGCGGCAGCAGCGCCGGGAAGTGGACCTCCTGGGCGCCGATCGCGTCCATCTCCTCACGGACGATGCGTTCCACGTTGCGGAGCACCCGGTATCCCAGCGGCAACCAGGTGTAGATCCCCGGCGCAGCGCGGCGGATGTAGCCTGCCCGAACCAACCACCGGTGGCTCGGCACCTCAGCGTCCGCCGGATCATCGCGCAGGGTGCGTACGAACAGCTCCGACATTCGGGTGATCACTTAGAAGAGCCTTCCTCATCAATCCGCGGCTGAGTGCCTTCTGCACCTTATCGGCGCGCCGCGCCAGGGTGAAAACCCTTTAAGGCAGCCGAAGTCAGTACAAGATGGTGGCGAATTCGCCGACCGGGGCGAAGCCAACCCGCAGGTACGCCCGCCGCGCCGGGGTGTTGAAGTCGTTGACGTACAGCGACACCGTCGGAGTCACCGTCCGGGCCAGGTTGACCACGGCAGCCATCGCCGGCGCCGCCATCCCCCGACCACGCAGCTCAGGGTCGAGCCAGACCCCCTGGACCTGGCTTACCGTGCCGGAGACCGATCCGAGGTCTGCCTTGAACAGCACCCGTGGGCCCTCGAAGAGCGCAAAGGCCCGCCCCGAGGTGATCAGCTGCCGGACGTAGAAGCGGTACCCGGCAGCGTTGCCCTGGATCGGGGACACCCCGACCTCCTCGGTGTACATCTTCACCGCCGCCTCGAAGTAGGCGTCCCAGTGCTCCAGGGTGACCCGACGGACCTCGGGGTTGGCGGCTACGGCGGGTTCCGCGTCGATCGAGAGCACCGGCTGTCGCGGCCGTACCTCCCGCACGTCGGCCCAGCAGCCACCCCAGCGGTCCGACAGCCGCTGCCAGAGGTTCAGCACCACCGACGACGGACCGAAGATGGAGGAGCACATGCGATCCTGGCCGGCAAACTCGGCGAAGGCGGCCGATGCTTCGGCGTCGGCGTTGACCGGTACCAGGTTGAACCCGGCATGGCAGACCGACCGCAGCACGCCGTTGCGTTCGAAGCCCCACATCGGACAGCCCAGGCTGGACCGGTCCAGCCCCGCGCTGCGGACCCGGGCGGCCACGAAGACGTTCTCGACCGGGTTGGCCGAGAGGATGCGGATGGTCGACGCCAGGTCATCGCGGTCGAGCACGCGGACCGCACCGGTGCTCCGACCGACCTGCTGGTCGCCCTGCATCGCCGCGGTCTCGTTCATGACTCAGCCCACACTGACTTGCGGAACGCCTTCACCTGCCGGCATCTCGTCGGCCAGCCGGAGAGCCTCCTCGATCAGCGTCTCGACGATGTCGCTCTCCTTGACCGTCTTGATCACCTCGCCGCGGACGAAGATCTGTCCCTTGCCGTTGCCGGAGGCCACTCCCAGGTCTGCTTCCCGGGCCTCCCCGGGACCGTTTACCACACACCCCATCACGGCCACCCGCAGCGGCACCGTCAGACCCTCCAGACCCGCGGTTACCGCGTCCGCCAGCTTGTAGACATCGACCTGCGCGCGGCCGCAGGAGGGGCAGGAGACGATCTCCAGCTTGCGCGGGCGCAGGTTGAGCGACTGGAGGATCTGGATGCCGACCTTGACCTCCTCCACCGGCGGCGCTGACAGCGAGACCCGGATGGTGTCGCCGATGCCCCGCGACAGCAGCGACCCGAACGCGACCGCCGACTTGATGGTGCCCTGGAAGGCGGGGCCGGCCTCGGTGACGCCGAGGTGCAGGGGGTAGTCACAGGCTTCGGAGAGCAGCTCGTAGGCCCGGACCATGATGACCGGGTCGTTGTGCTTGACCGAGATCTTGAAGTCGCGGAACCCGTGCTCCTCGAACAGGCTGGCTTCCCACAGCGCCGACTCCACCAGCGCCTCCGGAGTTGCATTGCCGTGCTTGGCCAGCAACCGCTTGTCCAGCGAGCCGGCGTTGACCCCGATCCGAATCGAGGTGCCCCGGTCGGCGGCGGCCTTGGCGATCTGGGCGACCTGGTCGTCGAAGGCGCGGATGTTGCCGGGGTTGACCCGGACCGCGGCGCAGCCGGCGTCGATCGCGGCGAACACGTACTTGGGCTGGAAGTGGATGTCGGCGATGACCGGGATCTGCGACTTCGCCGCAATCGCGACCAGTGCGTCGGCGTCGTCCTGGCTCGGTACGGCGACCCGCACGATGTCGCAGCCGGTGGCGGTGAGCTCAGCGATCTGCTGCAGGGTGGAGTTGATGTCGGAGGTCACCGTCGTGGTCATGGACTGGACGCTGACCGGTGCGTCGCCGCCGACGTAGACCTTCCCCACCTTGATCTTCCGGGTGGGTCGCCGGGGAGCGAGGGTGGGTGGCGGCATGGCCGGCAGACCGAGATCGATACTCATGAGCCCATTCTTGTCGGGAGCGGAGGTGGAGAACCTGGGAACGGTTCCTCGTCGCCTCATCAGCGTAGTCGCATCACCGTTGCGGCCGCCTCGCTCAGGCGGCTTGTCGAGCTGGCTGGGAGATCCGCGTGCCGAACAGGCATGGCCGAGCGGGGCCTAGAACAGCCGAATGGGGTCGATGATGTCGGCCAGGATCAGCACCACACCAGAGAGTGCGATCGCACCTCCAACGACGTAGGCAACGGGCAGCATCTTTGCGGTGTCCACATGGCCAGGGTCGGGCTTGCGGAACAGTCGCGCCAGCTGTCGTTTCAGGCCCTCGTAGATCGCTCCGGCGATGTGTCCACCGTCCAGGGGCAGCAGCGGCACGAAGTTGAACAGGGCGACGAACAGGTTCACCGAGCCGAGCAGGGAGAACAAGGTGGCGACCTTGTCCGCGGCGCCGATCTTGTCGGTGGAGGCAACCTCCCCGGCAGCTCGGCTGGCCCCGACGATACTCATCGGGCCGTAGACGTCGCGCGGTTTGCCGGTGACCAGGTCCGCGGCGGTGTGGTAGACCTTCGCCGGAAATCGGACGAGCGCGTACCCGGTCTGCTGTGCCATCTTCCCCATGTCGTTGAGCACGACGATCGGGCCGCCGCGTTCCCGCTGCAGCATCGGCTCGACGCCGAGGAAACCTGCGGCCACCCGTCGCGACGGGTCCCACATGTGGGGCACGCCGGTAACGACGGTGTTGACGGGGGTGAGCTCGACCCGCTGGCCACCGCGTTCCACGGTGATCCGGGCACGCCGGTCCAGGTTGGAGCGGATGGCTGCCGACATCTCCTCCCAGGAGCGGATCGGCGCATCGTTGAAGGCGACGATCCGGTCGCCCGGCTGCAGCCCTGCCGACCGGGCCGGTGTCGTCGGTTTGCCTGTGCAGGACCTGTCAGTCGCACCCTCGGCGAGGATGCAGTCCTGGACGCTGCGGACGGTGGTCTGGGTGCGGTACACCCCGTACACGCTGGTCACCGCCAGCAGCAGTAGAAAGGCAAGGATGATGTTCATCAGCGGGCCGCCCGCCATGATGATCAGCTTCTGCCAGGACTTCTTCTGGTAGAACAGCCGTCCCTCGTCCTCGGGTCGGATGCCCTCCCACTCGGCCGCTCGGGCCTGGTCGGCCATCGACTGGAAGATGCCGGTACGGGAGGCGCGAACCGCGTTCACCGGGGCGTTCTTGCCGGGTGGGTACATGCCGACGAAGCGGACGTAGCCGCCGAGCGGGATGGCTTTGATCCCATACTCGGTCTCACCTCGGCGGCGCGACCAGAGCGTACGCCCGAAGCCCACGAAGTACTGGGTGGTCTTGACGTCGAAGATCTTGCCCGGCACCAGGTGGCCGATCTCGTGCAGGGCGATGGAGGCCATCACCAGCGCAAAGAACAGCACGGCCCCGCCGATGTAGATCACGATGTCCATCTAGCGCGCCTTCTCCATCCCTGCGTCTCGTTGCCGATCCCCTACGTCTGGTCCAGCGACGGTAAGCGGCTCCGGGCCCGTTCCTGTGCCCGCTGCCGAGCCCATCGGTCGGCTGCCAACACCGTGTCGACGTCCATCGCCTCCGACGAGACCAACGCAGAGCCTACGTCGGAGTCGGAAATCGGGCTCTCGCAGTGCTCGGTCAGCACCTGGTCGATGATGTCGCAGATGTCGAGGAACCCGATCGCACCATCGTGGAAGGCGTCCACGCATTCCTCGTTGGCGGCGTTGAAGACTGCCGGCGCCGTACCACCGAAACGACCCGACCGCCGGGCCAGCTCCACTGCCGGGAACGCGTCGGTGTCCAGCGGCTGGAAGGTCCAGGTGCTGGCCTTGGACCAGTCGCACGCCGCTGAGTAGCCCGGCAGCCGTTCCGGCCAGCTCAGCCCGAGCCCGATCGGCAGCTTCATGTCCGGCGGTGAGCACTGGGCCAGCGTCGAGCCGTCGACGAACTGGACCATCGAGTGCACCATCGACTGGGGATGCACCACGACGTCGATCCGGTCCAGATCGACGCCGTAGAGCAGGTACGCCTCCAGCAGCTCCAGCCCCTTGTTCACCAAGGTGGCGGAGTTGGTGGTGATCACCCGGCCCATGTTCCAGGTGGGGTGGGCCAGCGCCTGTGCTGGGGTGACGTCGCGCATCTGCTCCCGGGTCTTGCCACGGAAGGGCCCGCCGCTCGCAGTGAGGATCAGCCGGTCCACTTCAGCGGGCGTGCCACCGCGCAGGCACTGTGCCAGCGCGGAGTGCTCGGAGTCGACAGCGACGATCTGGTCCTTCGCCGCCGCGCGGGTGACCAGGACGCCGCCGATGACCAGGGACTCCTTGTTGGCCAGGGCCAGGGTGCGCCCGGTGCGCAAGGTGGCCAGGGTGGGACGCAACCCGGCTGATCCGGTGATGCCGTTGAGCACCACGTCGCAGGGCATCTCGGCAACCTGGGTGGCGGCGTCGGGCCCGGCGAGGATCCGGGGCAGGGTCAACTGGCCCTCGGACCAGCCGCGGCTGCTGGCCTCGGCGTACAGCGCCAGCTGCAGGTCCTGGACCGTGGAGGACCTGGTGACCCCGACTAGCCGTGCACCGGTGTTGAGGATCTGGCGGGCGAGCCGCTGCGGTTGCGAGCCGGCCGCGGCCAGACCCACCACCCGGAAGTCGTGCGGGTGCTCCTCCACCAGCTCCAGCGCTTGGGTACCGATGGAGCCGGTGCTGCCCAAGACCACCACGTCACGCACCCGCTCAGTGTGCCAGCCGCCGGGCCGCAGCACACGTTCCAGCGATGGGGGGTGGCGATATCGTGCCACCTGTGACCTCGCAGCTGACCACGTCGTCCCTTCCGCGCTCGACCCTGGAGCAGCATGGGGTGCCCTCCGCCGCGGTGGAGCGGTTTCTGGACCATCTGGAGTCGGCCGGGGTGGAGCTGCACTCGCTGATGCTGCTGCGGCACGGCGAGGTGGTGGCGGAGGGCTGGTGGGAGCCGTACACCCCGGAGGGGGTTCAGCTGCTGTACTCGCTGAGCAAGAGCTTCACCTCGACCGCGGTCGGGCTGGCCGTGGCCGAGGGTCGGTTGAGCGTGGATGACCCGGTGGCGTCCTTCTTCCCGCAGGTGGATCAGGCCAGCCTGCATCCGCGGGTGCTCCGGATGCGGGTGCGGCACCTGTTGAGCATGTCCAGCGGCCACCGCGACGACACCCTTGCCTCCGTGCGGGATGCCAACGATCCGGCGTCCGCGTTTCTCGCCCTGGTACCGGAGGAGGAGCCCGGGGTGTGGTTCACCTACAACAACGGGGCCACGCTGATGCTGTCGCTGATCGTGACCAGGGTGACCGGGGAACGGCTGCTGGAGTACCTGCGACCGCGGCTGCTGGCTCCGCTGGGCATCGGTGACGCGTACTGGACGGGGACCGCTGGCTTCGACCATGGGTTCTCGGGGCTGCACCTGACCACGGAGGCCATCGCCCGCTTCGGGCAGCTCTACCTCCAGGGCGGGGAATGGCAGGGCCAACAGCTGGTGCCGGCTGACTGGGTCGCGGAGGCGACCTGCAGCCACGTCGACAACCCGCGCGAGCCTAATCCGGACTGGCGGCAGGGGTACGGCTACCAGTTCTGGCGGTGCCAGCACGACGGCTATCGCGGCGACGGCGCGTACGGGCAGTTCTGTGTGATCCTCCCCGAGCACGATGTCGTCCTGGCCACTACCGCGGCCACCGAGGACATGCAGGCCATCCTCGACGCCGTCTGGACTCTCCTGCTGCCAGCCTTCTCCGACGAGATCTCGAAGCCACAGCCCGCAGCCGCTGCGCTGGCGGATCGGCTGGCGGCGCTGACGGTGCCCCCGGTACGAGGAGAGGCCACCCCGGGTGGAGTGGTGGCTTCCGGACCCTGGCGAGCCGAGATGCCCGGCGAGGACCAGCCGGTGCGTTCGTTGGCGGTGACCGAGGCAGTCGGCGGGTCGGGGTGGGTGCTGCAGGTCACCGAGGCTGACCGTACCTACGAGGTTGCCTGCGGCCACGGCGAGTGGCGTTCCCAGGAGCACAATCTCGGCGGTTCGCTGACCACTGCGGCCTGCGGCGGCTGGACCGGTGCCGCGACGTTCACCGCGGAGATCGTCTTCACCCAGACCCCGCACCGGCTTGTCCTGGTTGCGGACGTCGACACCGGCATGCTGGCCGCCCGCTGGCACACCGCCCCGCTGAGCCCGATCCGCCCTCGACCTCCACGCTGACCTAGCACGTGACCCGGCGGACTATCGAGATCGAGTCGCTGGCCGACTTCGACCACCACAGCGCGGGTGCGCGGCGCCTCAACGGGTGGTTCGTGCAGTCGGTGGACCTGACCGAACGGTCGGCAGCGTTGGCCCAGCTGGACCCGCGCGGAGCAGTGTTTCTCGGCTGCCGGCTCAGCCCGGAGACCGAGGCAGACCTGCGTGCGCGAGGTGCACTGTTGTTTCCCCGCCTGCCGCAGGTTCCGTTCGACCCGTACCGGCCGAGCCTCTACGACGCCACCGAGCTGTACGGCCCCGGCAGCTACTCAGACAGCGCCGACGCCGCGATCTACGCCTGGACCCAGGCAGCGCTGCCTCGACCCAGCCTGCAGCACACCCTGGCGGCAGCGCTGCACGACCACTCAGTCACCGATGCTCTCGACGAGGCGCTGGACAGCGTGGCCGTACAGGATGTCGTCGGGGTGATGGGCGGCCATGCCCTGGTCCGCGGCGACGAGGCGTACCAGCAGGCCGCAGAGCTCGGCCGCGCGCTGACAGCGGCTGGCCGCACGGTCCTCACCGGCGGCGGGCCTGGTGCGATGGAGGCCGCAAATCTGGGCGCCTACCTGAGCCCGTGGCCGGACGCCGTCGAGGAGGCTCTGGCCACCGTGGCTACGGTTCGCTCCTACCGGCCCAGCATCGAGGACTGGGTCCAGACCGGGCTGCACGTTCGTTCCCGCTGGCCGGCGGCTCACGCCGGGCGGAGTATCGGCATCCCGACCTGGTTCTACGGCCATGAACCGACCAACGTGTGCGCCACCGAGATCGCCAAGTACTTCGGAAACGCCCAGCGCGAGGACACCTTGCTGCACCGGTGCCGTGGCGGGATCAGCTACCTCCCCGGCAGGCCGGGACCGTCCAGGAGGTCTTCCAGGCGGCCACCGAGAACTTCTACGCCGCCGCCCCGTCGCAGATAGCTCCCATGGTGCTGGTCGGTGTCGACTACTGGACGAACACCTACCCTGTCTTTCCGTTGCTGCGCCAGCTGGCGAGCGGTCGCTCGATGGCTGGTGCGGTGCACTGCGTCGACTCTGTGGCTGAGGCGTGCGCGGTGGTCTTGGCTCTGTCAGGTGAGGTCAGGACTGGCTGACGGCAGCTATCAGCTCGTCGGCGATCCGGCGCAGCTTGACGTTGCGGTGCTGTGACAGCCGGGTCAAGAAGGCGAACGCCTGCGCTTCGGGGATCTTGTAGCGCTCCATCACGATGCCGACACCTTGCCCGATCCGGGACCGGGTCTGGAGCGCCTCGTTGAGGGTCTTGATCTGCATGCTGTACGCCAGCGCAACCGCAGCCTGATGGGTGAACAGCCGGCTGACGGTGTCCATGTCCTCGAACGCCCCGACGTCCCCGCTGTAGATGTTCAGCCCGCCGATGCTGCGGTTGTTCTCGAACAGCCGGATCCCAGCCTGGGACCGGATACCGGCCTCGGCCGCAAAGGGGCCGTAGTTGGGATAGCGCTCGTCGCTGAGCAGGTCGCTGCATACGGCGTACGGGCCCTCGGTCACCCCCTCGTAGCACGGCCCCTCCTGCAGCTCGAACTGCTTCTCGTCCAGCGGCTGCAAGATCTTGTCGGTGAGCGCGTACGAGTCCAGGGTGCCGTCGGTGTGGCGGATGGTGATGCTCGAGTAGTGCACGCCGGTGATGACCTCCACCGCCGCGTTCGTGATGCTCTGCAGCGTGGTGTCCAGATCTCCCGGGGTCAGCCTCTGCAGCAACGCCTCTGAGACGTCCAGGATGTTGGGTTCTGTGGGTGCCATGTGGAATCCTTCCTCCGGCAGGGAGCATAGTCGCTGAGGGCTGGTCGCGGGGTCAGTCTCGACCCTCGCCGTGCACCACGGCCAGCAGCGCGGCAGCGCGTGAGCTGTCGAACACCTCCTCAAGAACGAGCGGCGCACCGTCCGGACCAGTCAGGGGGACCCGCCAGTTCGGGTACTCGTCCAGGGTGCCGGGCTGGTTCTGGATCCGCCGGTCACCGACCGCGTCGGTGAGCGCGACACAGAGCAGTCGGGACGGCGTCCGGGTCAGGTAGGCGTGCAAGGCCCGCACCGTCTCCTCGACGTCTGCCCCGGCAGGAAGCAGGCCGAGTGCGCTCAGGCTGTCCAGCCAGGCTTGCCGGTCCACCTCGTCCGCGGCCAGCTCTTCCTCCACCGGCCTGGTCAGCACCCCGAGGTCGTCCCGCAGCCGGACGTGGTCGCCGGCCAGATAGCCGGCGGTCGGCGGCAGGTCATGGGTGGTCACTGACGCCAGGCAGTACTCCCGCCAACGATCGGGTGGGAGCGGGTCGCCGCCACCGTCGTGGTCGAACTCGAACCACAGGATCGAGGTGCCCAGGATGCCTCGCGCCTTGAGGTACTCCCGGACCCACGGCTCGACCGTACCGAGGTCCTCCCCCACCACCAGCGCGCCAGCCCGCTGGGCCTCCAACGCGAGGATGCCGATCAGCGCCTCGTGGTCATAGCGGACGTAGGTGCCTGCAGTGGGGCCAGCCCCAGCTGGGATCCACCACAGCCGGAAGAGCCCGATGATGTGGTCGACCCGGATGCCGCCGGCGTGCCGCAGGATGCTGGAGACCAGCGCGCGGTACGGGGCGTACCCGGTCTCGGCCAGCTTGTCCGGGCGCCACGGTGGCTGGGTCCAGTCCTGGCCGTTCTGGTTGTAGGGGTCCGGCGGGGCACCGACGGTGATCCCGCTGGCGTAGATGTCCTGCAAGCCCCAGGAGTCTGCGCCGCTGGGATGCACACCGACGGCCAGGTCCTGCATCACCCCCAGTGCCATGCCGGCGTCCACCGCGGCCGCCTGGGTGTCGCGCAGCTGCTCGTCCAGCAGCCACTGCAGCCAGCGGTGAAAGTCCACCTGCTGGGAATGCTCCGCTCGAAAGTCCGCCACCGCCTCGCCTGCTGGGTGCTGCAAGGGCTCAGGCCAGGCGGTCCAGTCTGACCCGTGCGTCTGCGCCAACACGGACCAGGTCGCGTAGTCGTCCAGCCCGGGACCTTGTCGGTTGCAGAACGCGCGGAACGCCAGCTCGCGTCCGGCGCTGCGTTCCAGCTTGAAGACGATGGACAGCGCCTGGAGCTTGGCCGCCCAGACGGCGTCGCGGTTGATGCGTTTCCTGGTCCGACCCGCTTTGCGCAGCTTCTTGTGGATGGCCCTGATCTCAGCCCGAGGGCCCTCCTTCGCCTCGGCGTACTCGGGGATCCGCTCGATTCGCAGATAGATGGGGTTGACGAACCGCCGGGTGGTGGGCAGGTACGGCGACGGCTCCATCGGCGGCACCGGCTCGGCGGCATGCAGCGGGTTGATCAGCACGAAGTCCGCGTCGTGCTCAGCGGCGGACCAGACTGCGAGGTCGGTCAGGTCGGTCAGGTCGCCGATGCCCCAGGAACGCTCCGAGCGGACGCTGTAGAGCTGGGTGGCGAGCCCCCAGCCGCGACGGCTGCCCATCTGGGCCGGGATACCGAGCCAGGACGGGGTGACCACCAACGGCATCGAGTCCTCCCGGTCGCCGGAGTGGGCGCGCAGGGTGTGGTAGCCGGTTGGCAGGTTCGCCGGGATCTCGAATGAGGCCTCACCGACGAGCTGACCGTCAATGTCTCGCGGCGGCGTCCAGTTCTCCATCTGGTGCAGGTGCTCCCGGGTGTCGCCGTCCTCCAGGTCGATCCAGACCCTGACCTGCGCACCGTGCGGTACGTGCACCCAGACCGAAGCGGTGCGGCCGTCCCGGGTTGCCAGAAAGGTCGGCAGCATCCGGGTCCACGGCTGACGCTGCTGCTGGGCCAACGCACCCTCGGCGGCGTCCGGCGTCGCTGCGTCCACGCCGAGGGCCGCCAGTACGTCCACGATGGTGTGCCTGCCGACAACGACGTGATTTCCTTGCCAGTCCCAGTACTCGGTCGCGATGGCATGCGCGTCGGCCAGTTGGCGCAGCGTCGGATCCAGTTCCACGAGCCCGCTCCTTTAGGTGTCGATGTGCGTTCTCGAGCAGGTCAGTCAGCTGGAGCTTCCCACCACGGTGTGACAACCGCGCGGGCGATGGTGTGACCGAACATGTTGAAGCACAGGTACGCAGGCGTGGCCTGCTCGCCGAGGTCGATGTGCTCGACGTCCAGCGCGTGCACGGCAATGTAGTAGCGATGCCTGCCGTGCCCGGGTGGCGGTGCCGCGCCGAGGAAGCCTTCGAAGCCGGCGTCGTTGCTGAGCTGGACGGCACCGTCGGGGAGTGTGCCGTCGGCTGCACCGGCCGGCAGCGACGTCACCGATGAGGCAAGGTTGCCCACGGCCCAGTGCCAGAACCCGCTGGCTGTGGGGGCGTCGGGGTCGAACATGGTGACCGCGAAGCTCTTCGTCTCGGCCGGGAAGCCGCTCCAGGACAGCTGTGGGGATGTGTCGGTGCCCTCGTACCCCATCTTGCCGCTGACCTGGGCTGAGCCGAGTGCTTCGCCGTCGGCGCCGTCGGTGCTGGTCAGCGAGAAGGACGGGACTACGGCGGTCTTGTCGTACGGCGTGCTCATGCGGCGCTCCTTGGCAGTTCGCAGGGGTGGTTCGGGCTGGAGTTCGGCGGGGCGGGGATGGTTGGGCGGTTCAGTTCTGCGTCGCGGCCAGCTGGCCGCAGGCCCCGTCGATCTCCCGGCCGCGGGTGTCCCGGACCGTCACCGGCACCCCGCGGGCGGCTAGTCGGCGGACGAACTCGTCCTCGTCCCGGCGACGCGACGCGGTCCACTTCGACCCGGGGGTCGGGTTGAGCGGGATGAGGTTCACGTGCACCCAACCCCAGTTGCCGCGGCGCTTCAACACCTTGGCGAGCAGGTCGGCACGGAATGCCTGGTCGTTGATGTCACGAATCAGGATGTACTCGATCGACACCCGCCGTTTGGTTGCCTGGGCGTACTCCCAGGCCGCATCGACGACCTCATCGACGTTCCAGCGGGTATTGATGGGCACCAGCTCGTCCCGTAGCTCGTCGTCGGGGGCGTGCAGTGACAGCGCCAGCGTCACCGGAATGCCCTCCGTGGACAGCTGCTGCATCCGCGGCACCAGACCAACAGTGGAGACCGTGATGCCGCGGGCGCTCATGCCGAGGCCGTCCGGGGCGGGTGTGGTCAGCTGGCGGACAGCACCGATGACGGCCTTGTAATTGGCCAGCGGCTCGCCCATGCCCATGAACACCACGTTGCTCACTCGGCCGCCGGAGCCGCCTGCCGGGTCGGCGCGCCCACCCGGGACCTCGCCGCGGGACAGCCGCCGGGCTCCGTCGACCACCTGCTCCACGATCTCGGCGGTGCTCATATTGCGTTGCAGCCCGCCCTGGCCGGTGGCACAGAACGGGCACGCCATGCCACAGCCCGCCTGGCTGGACACGCACAGGGTGACCCGGTCGGGATAGCGCATCAGCACGCTCTCGACCAGGGACCCGTCGTGCAGCTTCCACAACGTCTTGATGGTGGTGTCGTCGTCGCACCTGGTCTCTTTGACCAGGTGGAGCAGCCGCGGCAGCAAGGCTTTCGCCAAGTAGGCGCGGACGTCGGCGGGAAGATCGGTCCACTCCGCCGGGTCGCTGCGCAAACCTTCGAAGTAGTGCGCGGACAGCTGCCGGGCCCGGAACGCCCGATGACCGATCGACTCGACGACCTCGCGTCGCTCTGCGGGGGTGAGATCGGCCCAGTGCCGCGGCGGTTGCCCCCGACGGGGAGCCTCGAAAACGAGCGGGAGTGCGGGTTTCATCCGCCGGGAACCAACAGGTACATGATCAGCCAGGCTACCGGGGCTGCGATGAGAAGCGAATCGAGACGATCCATCACACCACCGTGGCCGGGCAGGAACGAGCTCATGTCCTTGATGCCGAGGTCCCGCTTGATCATCGACTCGATCAGGTCGCCGCAGGTCGCCACCGCCACCAGCGCGACGCCCAGGATGATGCCGACCCAGAACGGCACCCTCAACCCCAACGTGGCCATGCAGACACCGGCGGCCGTTCCGAACACCAACGACCCGACGAAGCCCTCCCACGACTTCTTCGGGCTGATCGACGGCGCCATCGGGTGCCTGCCGAAAAGCACCCCGGCGACGTAGCCGCCGACGTCGTTCATCACCACGATGAGCATGAAGGTGACGATCCGGGCGCCGCCGTTGGTCTCGGCCAGCATCAGTGGCGCAAAGGAGCCGAGCAGCGGGACGTAGGCGATGATGAACAGGCTTGCCGAGGAGTCTTTGACGAACCCGGTGGAGCCGCCGGGCATTCGCCAGACCAGCGCTGCCAGGACGGTGAGAGCCAGCGATGCGAGCAGCACACTGGTGGTGGAGAACACCACCGGGTTCTGCCGGCCGGCGAGGTAGGAGCCGGTGGCGATGGCGAGGGTTCCGACAACGATCGGCACGATGGCGGCGCGCAGTCCCTGCTTCAGCAGTGCCTGGTAGATCTCTACCGAGCCCAGCGCCAGCGCTGCCGCGACGAGCACGACGAACGCCGGCTTGAAGTAGACCAGGCTGGCGATGATGAACGCGCCCAGCCCCACACCGACGCTGATAGCAGCGGGGAGATCACGGCCGGCACGGCCATGATCTCGGACCGGCGGTGCGGGGATGTCGGTCACCGATCAGACCTCGAGGAGTTCGGCTTCCTTGTGCTTGAGGACGTCGTCGATGGCGTCGACATGCTTCTTGGTGGCGGCGTCGAGCTGCTTCTCCGCGCGAGCAGCCTCGTCCTCGCCGACCTCCTTGTCCTTGACCATCTTGTCGAGGGCTTCCTTAGCGGTCCGGCGGGCGGCGCGGACCGAGATGCGGGCGTCCTCGGCCTTGGTCTTGGCCAGCTTGATGTACTCCCTGCGACGCTCCTCAGTCAGCTGGGGCATAGTCACCCGGATCACCGCGCCGTCGTTAGTCGGGTTCACGCCCAGGTCCGAGTCACGGATCGAGCGCTCGATGCCTGCCATGGCTGACTTGTCGAACGGGCTGATGATCACCATGCGCGCCTCGGGCACCTGGAAGGTGGCCAGCTGCTGGATCGGTGTCTGAGCGCCGTAGTAGTCGGCAGTGAGCCGGGCGAACATGGCCGGGTGTGCCCGGCCGGTCCGGATGGCCGCGAACTCCTCCTTGGCGTACTCGATGGCGTTGGCCATCTTTGTTTCCGCTTCGCGGATGATGTCGGAGATCACGAGGATCAAGCTCCTTCTGAGGCTTCGTTGGGTGCGAACGTAGTGATCTGGGCGTCAGTTGTGGACCGTGGTACCGATCTTCTCACCCTGGATCACCCGAACGATGGTGCCGTCGGTGTCCAGGCTGAAAAAGATCATCGGCAGTGCGTAGTCGCGGGCCATGCTGACAGCAGTGGCGTCGGCGATCTTGAGATCTCGCGCCAGGTACTCGTCGTAGGTGAGGTGGTCGAACTTCACCGCGCAGGGGTTCTTGGCCGGATCGGAGTCATAGACCCCGTCAGTCCCCTGCTTGCCCATCAGCAGCACCTCGGCGCCGATCTCGAGTGCACGCTGCGCCGCGACCGTATCGGTGGAGAAGTACGGCATCCCGGACCCGGCACCGAAGATCACCACCCGTCCCTTCTCCAGGTGTCGCTCCGCACGCCGCGGGATGTACGGCTCAGCCACCTGACCCATGGCGATCGCGGTCTGCACCCGGGTCTCCAGACCCGCCTTCTCGCAGAAGTCCTGCAGCGCGAGGCAGTTCATCACCGTGCCCAGCATGCCCATGTAGTCGGCCCGGTCCCGTTCCATCCCATGCTGCTGCAGTTCCGCACCTCGGAAGAAGTTGCCGCCGCCGACCACGACCGCGACCTGCACACCACAGGTCGCGACGTAGCTGATCTGGGTGGCCAGCCCGGCCACCACATCGGGGTCCACACCGACCTTTCCGCCGCCGAACACCTCACCCGACAACTTCAGCAGGACTCGTCTATACGGACTGTTCATGGCTCTCCCGGGATCGTGGTACGTCGTGGGCCGGACATGCGACATGCGCTACGAATCACCGGATTCGCAGCGCATGTCAGGCGTGCTCAGGACCCAGCGGCCTCGAAGCGGACGAACCGCTTGATGGTCACACCGGCTGCCTGCAGCTGCTTGCCTACCGTGGTCTTGCTGTCGGTCACCGACGGCTGGTCGAGCAGCGCGACGTCCTTGAAGAACGCGTTCACCCGGCCCTCGACGATCTTGGGCAGGGCCTGCTCCGGCTTGCCCTCCTCCTTGGCCGTGGCCTCGGCGATCCGGCGCTCGTTCTCCACCGTCTCGGCCGGCACCTCGTCGCGGCTCACGTACTGCGGGCGCATGGCTGCGATCTGCATCGCTGCGGTACGGGCCGCCGACTCGTCGCCACCCTCGTACTCCACCAGGACGCCGACCTGCGGCGGCAGGTCTGAGGCGCGCCGGTGCAGGTAGACCGTGGTCTTGCCTGGGAAGTAGGCGGCCTGGGAGAGCTCCAGCTTCTCACCGATCTTCACGGCCAGCTCCTGCACCGCGTCGGCCACTGTCTTGCCCGACGGCAGTGTGGCGGCGTTGGCCGCCTCCAGCCCGTCGGCCTGGTTGACGGCCACGGCCTTGACAGCGTCGACCGCCAGCGCCTGGAACTCGTCGTTCTTCGCCACGAAATCGGTCTCGGCACCCAGCTGCAGCAGTGCGCCGCCTTCAGCGGCCACCAGACCGTTGCTGGCTTTCCGCTCGGCACCGCGCTTGGCGGCCTTGGCCTGACCGGTCACCCGAAGGATCTCGATCGCCTTGTCGAAGTCACCTTCGGCCTCGGTCAGCGCCTTCTTGGCGTCCATCATCCCGGCGCCGGTCGCGTCGCGGAGCCTCTTCACATCAGTAGCGGCAATTGTCGCCATGACTTACAGTCCTCGATTCCTTGATCTGGAGAAGCTAGCTCAGTTGGTCTGTTCGTCGGCCGGTGCAGGCGCCTGGCCGTCGACGGCGTCCGCTGCCGACTCGGCATCGTCAGCGGCGACATCGGCGGTCTCCTGGGACGGCACTCGGGCAGCGGCGTCGGCCGCTGGCTCCTCGTTGGGCTCAGCGGTCGGCGCTTCCGCAGCCGGAACAGCGGTCCCATCGGCCACCGGAGCGGCCGCGTCCTCATGGCCGAGGAGCTCGCGCTCCCAGTCAGCCATCGGCTCGACCTCGGCCTCGGTGCCCGTCTGCGCGCCGGAACGCGACATCAGACCGTCGGCCACAGCATCAGCCAGCACCCGGGTCAGCAGGGAGACTGACCGGATGGCGTCGTCGTTGCCGGGGATGGCGAAGTCGACCTCGTCCGGGTCGCAGTTGGTGTCCAGGATGCCGATGATGGGGATCCGCAGCTTGCGGGCCTCATCCACCGCCAGGTGTTCCTTCTTGGTGTCGACGATCCAGACGGCCTGCGGAGTCCGAGCCATGTCCCGGATGCCGCCAAGGGTCTTCTCGAGCTTCTCCTTCTCCCGGCGCAAACCGAGCAGCTCCTTCTTGGTCAGCCCCGATGCTGCGACGTCGTCGAAGTCCATGCCCTCCAGCTCCTTGAGGCGCTGGATCCGCTTGATCATGGTCTGGAAGTTGGTGAGCATCCCACCGAGCCAACGCTGGTTGACGTACGGCATGCCGACCCGGGTTGCCTGCTCTGCGATGGTCTCCTGGGCCTGCTTCTTGGTGCCGATGAACAGCACCTGACCGCCGCGCGACACAGTCTCCTTGACGAAGGCGTACGCGCTGTCGATGTAGGTCAGCGACTGCTGCAGGTCGATGATGTAGATGCCGTTGCGCTCGGTGAAGATGAATCTCTTCATCTTCGGGTTCCAACGGCGGGTCTGGTGCCCGAAGTGGACACCGCTGTCTAGGAGCTGACGGGTGGTTACGACGGCCATGGCCGTGTCCTCTCTTTGCCGGCACATGACCGTGCCGGCGTACGGTTGCTTCGGCGCCGAGCTCTTCGGCGCCGCCTGATGCTCGCGTGACACGTATCCCGAGTAGCCGATATCCGACCTCCTCGGGACCGCACGTGTCACCCAACCCGTGACAGGTCGGCAGGTGAGCATGCGAAGTCAGCCCAGCGTGCTGGGCTGCTGGCCTGAGTTTATGCGGAAACAGGCGCGAGTCGGAAATCCTGGCCACAGCTGTCCACAGCCTCACGTCTCCCCACGCCGCTGTCCACCGCCAGGCCTGACCTCGACCCGATCGTGGGCTGCGAACCGACAGTGCAGGCGTGCGCACACCGTCCCGCCTGATCCTGGTCGTCACCGTCCTGCTGGTCGGCTTAGCGCTGGTAGCAGGTTCCCCTGCCGCGGCAGCGCAGCCGCAGCTGCCATCTCCGTCGCGCTGGCCGCTGAACGGCCCGGTCCGCCAGCTGCGCGGGTTCGACCCGCCTAAGGTGCGCTGGGCCGCCGGCCATCGCGGCATCGACCTGGCAGCGAACCTCGGGCAGCCGGTTCTGGCGGCGGCCGACGGTACCGTCACTTTCGCCGGCCGGGTGGCCGGTCGGGGTGTGGTTTCAGTCCAGCACGGCGCTGTCCGCACCACCTACGAGCCTGTCTCCCCCGCTGTCCGGGTGGGTGCGCGGGTTCGGATCGGGCAACCGATCGGCACCGTTGCCGCAGGCAGCCACTGCTCTCGACCCTGCCTGCACTGGGGCCTGCGAGAGCAGCAGACCTACCTCGACCCAGCGGTCCTGGGTGGTGGCCAGCGCCCGCGGCTGCGGTTGCTCAGCGGGGCCGACCGGGCAGCCGCGGTGCGGCGGGCGGCGCTGGAGCAAGCGGTGTCGCAGGCAGCCGGACTGCCGGCGTGGACGGGTCTCGTCGGTCGAGCCATCGGCCATCGGTTCGTGCGCCCGGTGGCGGGTCCGGTCACCTCTGGCTTCGCGATGCGGCTCCATCCGGTCCTCAAGGTGTGGAAGCTGCACGACGGCACGGACTTCGGCGCCGCCTGCGGCACTCCGATCGTCGCCGCCGCTGCCGGCACGGTGGTGGCAAAGTCGTTCAGCAGCGGGTACGGCAATCGGCTAATGCTCGCCCACGGCGATGTCGACGGCGTCGCGGTGCAGACGTCGTACAACCACGCCGAGCGGTACGTCGTCAGTGCGGGGCAGCGGGTGAGTCGGGGGCAGCTAGTCGGGTTCGTCGGCAGCACCGGCTACTCGACCGGCTGCCATCTCCACCTGATGGTGTGGCGGGACGGGAGCCTGGTCAACCCGATGAGGTGGTTACCGGTGTGACCATGTGCTAAGCGCCTGGCACCTGGTCAGGCGCGAGGGTGGGCCTGCAAAAAGGCTTGCCGGAGCCGGTCGTTGGATACGTGGGTGTAGATCTGCGTCGTCGCCAGGGAGGCGTGGCCCAGCATCTCCTGGACGCTCCGGAGGTCGGCGCCGCCCTCCAGCAGGTGGGTGGCCATGGCATGGCGGAGGCCGTGCGGGCCGAGCTCTGGAGCCCCCTCGACGAGCCGGAGCGCGCGGTGCACGATCCGCCGGACGACCCGAGGATCGATCCGCCCGCCACGGTCACCGAGGAACACCGCCTCACCGGACTCCCTGGTGACCAGACTTTCTCTACCGGACTCCAGCCACCGGTCCAGCGCCCGGAGAGCAGGTACGCCGATGGGAACGCTGCGCTCCTTGCTGCCTTTCCCGAAAACTCTCAGCACCCGGCGGTCCCGGTCCACGTCGGCGCGGTTCAGACCGCAGAGCTCCGAGACCCGGACGCCGGTTGCGTACAACACCTCCAGCATCGCGACATCCCGCAGACCCGATGGACCGCCCGCTTCGGCGGCGGCCGCTGTGGCCTGGGTGAGCATGGCAGCAGCATCGGATTGTTCCAGCGTCGGCGGCAGCGCGCGGACAGCTTTCGGTGAACGAAGCGAGGCCGCCGGGTTGGCAGCGGACCGGCCGGTCCGGTGTGCCCAGGCGAAGAACACTCGGGCGGCAGCTGAGCGACGCTGCAGAGTGGTCCTGGCCTGCCCGACGGTCTGCTGCTTGGCTAGCCAGCTGCGCAGTGAGCGGACCGACACGTCGTCCAACCGCTCCACTCCTAGTCTGCGGACGTGGGTCAGCAGACTTGTCACGTCGGTGCGATAGGCCCGGATCGTGTGCTCGGAGAGGTGCCGCTCCGATCGCAGGTGACGCACGTACTCCGCCAGCAGCTGGTCATACGCATCCCCGGGAGGGACGGACTCCGGCTCTGGCTCGGGCACCTCTTCACCATGAACGCCGCGTCGGCGGTAGGCAAGCCGCCACACCGGCGACCCGCCGCCGGCTGACGGCCGTGATATCCAGGTCCCATGGCGTCGACACCACCGACTGGGCCCTCCGTCCCCGACCTGGGCATCTCCCAGCTGATCGTCGGCGGTTACACCCCGCCAACCGGCCGTGGGGTCGGCGTGGCTAGCTTTCACCCGTCCGCAGCCGGGACAACCGGCACGGTGGCCGGCGATCAGTCACTGGGGCTGGTCGCAGGTCAGTCACTACCGGTGGAGTCGGCTAGCTATCTGGTCCGGCATCCCACGCTGCCGTGGATCTACGCGGTGAGCGAGTCCGACCCGACCGCGGTGACGGCCATCCGGATCGATCCCGACGGCACCTTGACTGCCCAGCCCCCGGTGGTCGGCAGTGGCAGCGGAGGTTGCCACCTGTGCGTTGACCCAGCTGGTGGTTTCGTCCTGGCGGCGAACTACGAGTCGGGATCGGTCAGCAGCTTTGGGATCCTGCCGGACGGGGTGCTGGCCGGCGAGGCAGATCTGCTGCAGCTCACCGGCTCCGGGCCCGATGCCGAACGACAGCAGGGTCCGCACGCCCACCAAGTGGTCGCTGACGGCGCCGAAATTCTGGTCCCCGACCTGGGGACGGACCTGGTCCATCGACTGCACGTCGACGACGCCGGTCGGCTCACCCGTGCCACCGACCCGATCCAGCTGCCGGCCGGTTCCGGGCCGCGGCACCTGGTGGTGGTCGGGGACTGTCTGGTGGTGGCTTGTGAGCTCAGCGCCGAGCTGTGGCTGGCCCGCCGCGACGGAGCCGGCTGGACGGCAGTCGGTACGGTGCCCGCCTCCCAGGCGGCAACAGCCGAACGGATCTACCCGTCAGCACTCATAGCCCACCGCAGCCAGGTCTTCGTGGCCAACCGCGGCGCCGGCAGTGTCAGCGTGTTCGACCTTGACCCGTCGGGGCCCCGGCTGCGACCACGCGCCGAGATCGACTGTCACGGATCGTGGCCCCGGGACCTGGTTGTCACCGCCTCCCATCTGTGGGTGGCGAACCAGACCGACGACCGCGTGGTGGCGATCGCTCGCGACAACCTGGACGAGGCCAGGGTTGAGCTGGAGATTCCGACGCCGACTCCGGCCTCCATCGTCTTGCTGCCTGTGGAAGGGGCCGCGATAGCGTAATGGGCGTGAGTGCGAAGCGAGGGTCCAGCCAGGGCATCCGATGTGCTGCGGGGGGCACTCAGTGAGCGCCCTGTCAGAGCTGACCCTCGGGGGGACCGTTCGGCCGATCACCCGCTGGGGCGCCCCGGTGATGCACGCCCGGGCGCGACCGGTGACGGAGTTCGGCGAGGACCTGCACAACCTGGTCAGGGACATGTTTGCCACCATGGCTGCCGCAGAGGGCGTGGGGCTGGCCGCTACCCAGGTGGGCGTCGACCTCGCCGTCTTTGTGTTCGACTGCCCCGATTCCGACCACGTCCGACACATCGGGGTGATCTGCAACCCGGTGATCAGCCTGCCGGAGGGCAAGGACCGGGTGTTGGATGCCGCCGATGAGGGGTGCCTGTCACTGCCCGGTGCCTACATTGAGCTGGCGCGGCCGGATACGGCCACCTGCCGCGGGGTGGATGCGTTCGGGAACCCGATCGAGGTCACCGGCGACGGCCTGCTGGCGCGCTGTCTGCAGCATGAGACCGACCATCTCAACGGCATCGTCTTCGGCGACCGGCTGGCCGGCCGCGCGCGCAAGAAGCTCTACTCCCTGCATGACCAGCTGTCACAGACCTACCCGGAAGACTGGCCCGTCTCACCCAAGCTGTAGCAGGCGACTGCGACGGCAGCCGCTACGTTGAGCGAGTCGATTCCCGCCCGCATCGGGATGACGGCGCGCACGTCGGCGGAGCGGGACCAGTGCTGGGACAGCCCGGAGCCCTCGGTGCCGACCATGACCGCCACTGGACGCGGTTGACGTCGGAGCTCGTCGGCTATCTCAGCCAGATCGACGGTGTCCTCAGCCAGGGTCAGCGCGACAGTCCAGAACCCGGCGTCGGAGAGCAGCTGAGGGGTGCCGTGCCAGTCATCCAGCCGGGCCCACGGGAGGGAGAACACCGCCCCCATGCTGACCTTGATGGATCTGCGGTAGAGCGGGTCGGCGGCCCGAGGGGCGAGCAGGGCGCCGTCCCAGCCCAAGCCGGCGGCGTCGCGGAGGATGGCGCCGACGTTGGTGTGGTCGACGATGTCCTCCAGTACGACGAGTCGCCGGGCAGCCAGCAGGTCCGCGACGGTGTGCCGCTGCTCCCGGTGCAGAGAAGCGAGAGCGCCCCGGTGGACATGGAACCCGGTCACCCGTTCAGCGAGGTCCGCACTGACCAGATAGACCGGCGTCTCCGGCCACAGCCCGACCACGTCGGCGAGGGACGCCAGCCAGCGCTCGGCCAGCAGGAACGACCGCGGCCGGTGCCCGGACTCGATCGCGCGCCGGATGACCTTCTGTCCCTCGGCGATGAACAGTCCACGTTCGGACTCCAGATGCTTGCGGAGCGAGGTGTCGCGTAGCCGTACGTAGTCCTCCAGCCGCCTGTCCGTAGGGTCGGTGATACGGATGACCTGCGGTGCAGGCGGACGATCACTCACCGCCACATTGTGGCCGATCCCGCGGAGCGGCACATGAGCGAGCCAACTGTCCACCGTGTCAAGGCGATGGTCTTGCCCACCGGACAGGAAAGGCGGTAACCTTGCCCATGCCTTTTGTGCTGACTGTGGACCAGATCGACTCGCGGCTGAAGCACGATGCTGTGGAGGAGGCGCTCGCCCGACTGGTCCCGATCGACACCGTACTGGACTTCACCCGAACCGTTGGTGATGAGTTTCAGGGTCTGTTGGACGATCCACTGTCAGTGGTCACCGCCATCCTAGAGCTCATGCGGACGGCTAATTGGCACATTGGTCTGGGCATCGGCCCAGTGGAGACACCGCTGCCGCCGGACACGCGGGCCGGGCGGGGTGCCGCCTTCGTCGCGGCGCGAAGCGCGGTCGACCTGGCCAAGAACGAGCCGACCCACGTCCGGGTGGTCGCCGGGCCACCGGCCGAGCAGCTGGGACGCGATGCCGAGGTGGTGCTGCGGCTGCTGGCGACCCTGCGTGAGAAGCGCTCGGACGCCGGGTGGGACGCGGTCGACCTGATGAACACCGGCGTCACCATGGCTGAGGCAGCTGAGACCCTCGGCATCACCCGGCAGGCCATCGGGCAACGGCTGCAGACGGCCCACTGGTCAGTCGAGCGCGACGCCGTACCGGTGCTGGTCCGCCTCCTGGACCGGGCCGAGGGGGTCTCAACCGGGCGGTACGACGCGTGACGACAGCATCCATCGCAGCCCTGACCGTGTGGTTGGTCGTTTCCGTCGGCAGCCTGTGGATCTGGCTGCCGACCCGACCGAGCAGCAAGCCGCTGCTGGCCCGGACAGCGACCCTGGTCACCGTGCTGGTCGTCGCTGCGGTCGCGACCGGTGTGGTGGCGCTGGTGGCCAACCTCGGGGAACCGGTCCAGGCCGGGGCGCGGTGGGCGGTGGCCACCGTGGCGGCGGCCGCTGCACTGCTCACCGGCGGCGCGGTGACCTCATGCGTGCTGGACCTGGCGGATGCCTCTTCTCGGCGCACCGGGGTGCGGGTCCGTCGGACAGTTCTGCGGGGCGGCGCCTGGATCGGTGCGCTGGAGCGGCTCGGGGTGGTGGCCTCGCTGCTGGCGGGGTGGCCGGAGGGACTGGCGGTGATCCTGGCGGTGAAGGGACTGGCGCGCTATCCGGAGCTCAGGACGAGCCAGAGCACCGGCGCGGCGGAACGGTTCATCATCGGCACCTTCGCCAGCATCGGCTGGGCCAGCGTCTGCGCTGGGGTGGCCTGGATCTTCTGGTGACCGCGCTGGCTAAGTTGGCCCGGTGCACCCACCCGCGATCGGAACGTTGGACTGGCAGCCGGCAGCCGACCACCCCGAGCTTCTCGGCGCCCCCGTGGCCGAGGCCGTCAGCCAGAGCGACATCGAGTGCTTCGTTGCCGCCATCAACCCTGAGCTGGCCGACACCGCCGCCTTCTGCGAGGCGTACGCGGTGCCGTTGGAGGTGTCCGCCAACTGCGTGGTGGTCGCCGGTCGGCGGGGGGAGGTCACCACCATGGCGGCCTGTCTGGTGTCGGCCACCGACCGCGCCGACATCAACAAGGTGGTACGCAAGCAGCTCGACGTCCGCAAGATCTCCTTCGCCGACGCGGGCGTGGCCGTCAGCCGGAGCAGGATGGAGTACGGCGGGATCACCCCCATCGGACTGCCCGCGGATTGGCCGGTGCTGGTCGACGAACGGGTCGCCGCCCAGCCCTGGGTCGTTGTCGGCAGCGGAATCCGGGGCAGCAAGATCCTCTGCCCCGGCGCCACCATCGCCCAGCTGCCGGGAGCGCAGGTGCTGGCTCTGGCGCTCCCGGGGCAGGCCGGTTCCTAGCGCCGATAGCGCAGCGTCACGATCTGGAAAGGTCGAAAGTCGACAGCAACACTCGACGGGTCGTCCCAGCTCTGTCCGATGTCCAGCGGTCGCTCCAGCAGGTCAACGCTGTCGACCGCGCTGGAGTCGAACCCGGATCGTACGGTGGCCCGGGCCCGGCCGCCGGTGGCGGCGTAGAGCCGTACGACTACATCGCCGCTTCGGTCTTCAGCCATCTTGACCGCCTCGACCACGACGTCGGCGGAGTCCACGGTGACCAGCGGGCTCACCACGGTCCCGGCCGGCACAGCGCGCAGTGGCAGGTTGATGGCATAGCCCTCGCGGACTGCGTCGCGGATGTCAGCACCGGGCACCATCGCGTACCGCAGCCGATGCTGCCCCTGGTCGGTCTCCGGGTCCGGCCAGCGCGGCGCTCGCAGCAGCGACAGCCGAAGCGTGGTGGTGGTGCCTCCGTCCGGCCGGACCGACCGGGTGACATCGTGACCGTAGGTCGAGTCGTTGACCACTGCCACCCCATAACCGGGCTCGGCCAGGTGCACGAACCGGTGGGCGCAGATCTCGAACTTCGCCGCATCCCAGCTGGTGTTGTCGTGGGTGGCCCGGTTGACGTGGCCGAACTGGGTCTCGGAGCTGGACACCTCGGCTCGGACGTCGAGCTCGAAGGCCGCCTTGAGCAGCGTCTCTCGTTCCTGCCAGTCGACGTCCAGCTGGATCTCCAGCGCGGCTGCGTCGGGAGCGAGGGTGATCAGGGAGGTGAACGTCGACGACCCGTGGCGGTGCACTGTCCGGACTCCGGCGACACCCCCGGACAGCTCCGCGATCTCGACGGTCTCAGCGTGCACCAGGTCCGTCCTGGTATTGCGATAGAAGGAATCCACGTCCCAGGCGTCCCAGTCGTTGGGAAGGTCAGGATGCACCTGCAGCAGGTTCCCGGCCCCGCCCGGCGCGATGGCATCCCGGCCGGTGGCCGCATCCACCACCGACCTGATCAGACCGTCCGCGTCCAGCTCAGCCCGGACCCGGCCGTTGTCCAGCACGTAGCGGTCGCCGACCTGCTCCAGCACGGCCCGGGACTGCTCGGCCCCGCTCTGGTTGGCGCTGGTCGGGTCAGGACTGGGAGCCGACCCGAGGGCTGGGATACCGGCCCGGGCGAACGGGGCGGCGTTGAAGATCCACTGCCGGTCCTCGGCTGCACCCCCGTTGGTTAACCTGGTGCGATCCGAGCCGGCGGCGTCGACGGCATCGGCGATCAACTCCTGCAGCTCCGCGGCTACCGCCCGATAGGTGTCGCGCGCCTCCCGGTTCACCCAGGCGATCGAGGACCCGGGCAGGATGTCGTGGAACTGATGGAGCAGCACCGTCTTCCACAACCGGTCCAGCGCCTGGTAGGGGTACTCGTAGCCGCCCCGGACGGCGGCGGTGGTGGCCCACAGCTCGGCTTCCCGGAGCAGGTGCTCGCTGCGGCGGTTGCCTTGCTTGATCAACGCGTGGGAGGTGTAGGTGCCGCGGTGGATCTCCAGGTACAGCTCACCCCACCAGACCGGAGCCTGCGGGTAGTCGGCTTCGGCGCGGGCGAAGAAGGAGGCGGGTGTCTCGATGGTGACCTGCGGCGAGCCCTCCAGGTCGGCGCTGCGGCGGGCCCGCTCCAGCATCTCCCGAGTCGGTCCCCCGCCGCCGTCGCCCCAACCGAACGGGGCCAGCGAGTGGTTTGCCCGGGCCTTGTCGGCGAACTGGCGGCTGGCCAGGGCCAGCTCGCCGGCTGACAGGTCTGAGTTGTAGGTGTCGATCGGCGGGAAGTGGGTGAAGATTCGGGTGCCGTCGATGCCCTCCCACCAGAAGGTGTGGTGGGGGAACAGGTTGGTCTTGTTCCACGAGATCTTCTGGGTCAGGAAGTACTTCGACCCGGACAAGGCGATGAGCTGCGGCAAGGCGGCGGAGTAGCCGAACGAGTCGGGCAGCCACACTTCCTGGGTGTCGATCCCGAACGTCTCGGCGAAGTAGCGCTTGCCGTGGATGAACTGGCGGGCCATCGCCTCACCGCCCGGCATGTTGGTGTCCGACTCCACCCACATCCCGCCGACCGGGACGAACTGGCCGGCCTCGACCTTCTCCTTCACCAGGGCGAACACCTCGGGGCGGGCTTCCTCGATCCAGGCCAGCTGCTGAGCCTGCGACATGGCGAAGACCAGCTCCGGGTGGTCGTCCATCAGCTGGGTGACGTTGGAGCAGGTCCGGGCCACCTTGCGTACCGTCTCCCGCAGCGGCCACAGCCACGCCGAGTCGATGTGTGCGTGACCGACGGCACTGATCTGGTGTGCGCTCGCGTTCGCTGGTTTGGCCAGCTCCGGCGCTAGGACTGCCCGGGCGGCTGCGGCCGTACCACTGATGTCGTGCAGGTCGATCGCATCCAGGGCATCGGAGACGGCGGCCCAGATCTGCGCGGCCCTGGGTTCGGTGCTCGGCAGTACCGCCGCGAGCCGGCCAAGGACATCCAGGTCGGCGACCAGCGCCCGGACCTCGAGGTCGACGACTGCCAGGTCGGCCTGGCCGAGCAGGTAGATCGGTTCGGTGGAGGCCGTCTCCACGTCACCGATCTGACTGGGCACCCGCATAGTTATCTCCGGGTTGGCCGCCGCCTCGACGAAGACCCGAACCTGGCTGGTCCCGGCTTCGACCGGGAACCAGCGGTTGAAGGGGTGCAGTCCTTTGACAGCCGTGCCGTCTGGTCGATACACCAGACCCTCGGCAGCGAAGCCGGGGTGGCCACGCTGGAAGCCGAGGTCGACGACACCCTCGACCACCGAGTGCGCCCAGTCGGGGGGCACGTCGGCGCTGAGCTCGAACCAGGTGGTGCCCCACGCCGGCCCCCAGACCTCACCCACAGCCGCGGGCCGGTAGTCGGCCGCCATCGCTTCCGCCACGGCCACCGGCTCACCCGGCGCGTCCCACCGGCGAATGTGCAGCGGCACGGCAGCCCGATAGATCGCGGGCATCAGTCGTTCGGGAAGGACGCGGGCTAGTCGTCGTTCGGTCTGAAGACGGTCATCATGCATGCCCCGACCCTTTCACCCTGCCCCAGCCGGGAGGATCGAGGGGTCAGCGTTGCGGATACTCCGTGGGGTACGGGCTGTTCTGCTTCGGCTGCTGCTGCGGTGAGTTCGAGTCACCTGCGGACACCGCAAGCTGCTCCTCCGGCATGTCCAGCACCGCCGGCTTGCCGGCTCCCATCCCCTTCGGCGTTGGGTTGGAGAGCTCCTGCGCGGCCGCGATCGCCTCCTGGACGGTGCGTTGGGTGGCCGCCCGATCAGCTGCTGCCTGCTCCTTGATCTCCTCTTGGACGTTGACCTTGTCCGGTGGGCTGAACTGACCCTTGGCCGCCGCCGGAATGGCCGCGGAAGCCGAGCTCACCGCACTCCCCAACCCTTCCAGGGCTTTGTTCAGCTCGCTCGGCACAATCCAGACCTTGTTCGCGTCACCGCGAGCGATGCTGGGCAGCATCTGCATGTACTGGTAGGCAAGCAACGCCTGGTCCGGCTGCCCGGCGTGGATAGCCCCGAAGACTGTGGTGATCGCCTGGGCCTCGCCCTCGGCCCGCAGCATCTGGGCCTGACGGTCAGCCTGCGCCCGAAGCACGGCGGCCTCCCGGTCACCTTGGGCCCGGAGAATCGACGACTCCTTCTCACCACCTGCGGACAGGATGGAGGACTGCCGCTGACCTTCGGCGATCAGGATCGAGGCTCGCTTGTCGCGCTCGGCGCGGGCACCCTTCTCCATCGCGTCCCGGATGGTCGCCGGCGGGTCGATCGCGCGCAGCTCCACCCGGTTCACCTTGATGCCCCACTTGCCGGTGGCCTCGTCCAGCACCAGCCGCAGCTTCTGGTTGATCTCCTCACGGCTGACCAGGGCACTCTCCAGGTCCAGACCGCCGATGATGTTGCGCAGCGTGGTCATGGTGAGCTGCTCGATCGCCTTGATGTAGTCCTGTGCCTCGTACGCCGCCCGCACCGGGTCGATCACCTGGAAGTAGATCACCGAGTCGATGTTCACCATCAGGTTGTCCTCGGTGATGACGCCCTGAGGCGGGAACGGGACAACCGCTTCCCGCATGTCGATGTTGTAGCGGACCTTGTCGAAGAGCGGGACCAGCAGGTGCGGCCCCGGCTCCAGCGTGCGGTTGAACTTCCCCAGCCGCTCAACCACGCCGACCCGCTGTTGCCGGATCACCCGGATCGCGCTGGCGAGGAAGAAGACGAGCGCAATGACGGCGGCGATGAGGACTATCAGCCCACCCAGATCCATCGGAAACCTTTCACGAGCTACGGCAGTTGGTCGTGCTTGGGATAGACCACGGCGATGGCGCCGTCGATCTCGTACACCTCGACCTCGGTGCCCTGCTCGATCACCAGATCAGAGTCGTAGGGGCGGGCGGTCCAGTTCTGCCCGTCGACCTTGATCTCACCACCAGCGCGGGTCACCCGGGACAGTGCCACGCCGGAGCTGCCCACCATCTTGGCGGTCGACGAGCGGTAGCCGGGCATGTTGCGTACCTTCTCCATCAAGGTGGGACGCAACAACAGGAGCATGCCCACCGAGACAGCGCCGGCGACGGTGACCTGCAGCCACCACAACTCGGGAGCCACCAGCGCCACACCGGTACCGGCCAGAGCTCCGACCGCGAGCATGATCAACACCAGGTCGAGGGAGAGGATCTCCGCCACCGACAGCAGCAGCGCGAGGCTCAGCCAGATCGCCCATGCGTTGTCACCCAGCCAGTCGGTCAAGTTCACCTCCATGGTGTGTACCGCCTTTCATCCATGGTGCCAGACCGGACCCAACTCTGAGCGGAGCTCACGACGGTGCAGCGCCCGCCATCAGTGGTACAGCGCCGGCGCTCAGCTGGCGCGTGCCGCCCATCGTCCATCGGTCTCGGTCAGGTCCAGCGGGAGATCGAAAGTTGCCGTCAGGTTGTCCGCGGTCAGCGTCTCGCGGAGCGGACCGGCCGCGACTATGGCCCCCTGCTTCATCAACAGGACATGGGTGATACCAAGCGGGATCTCCTCGACGTGATGGGTCACCAGCACCGAGGCAGGCGCATACCGGTCGGTGGCCAGGTCGCTGAGGGTCCGTACCAGCGACTCACGACCGCTCAGGTCCAGCCCGGCCGCGGGCTCGTCCAGCAGCAGCAGCTCCGGGTCAGTCATCAGAGCCCGGGCGATCTGCACCCGCTTGCGCTCGCCCTCGCTGAGGGTGCCGAAGGTGCGGTCCGCCAGGTTCTCGATCCGTAGCTGGCCCAGCAGCTCGGTGGCCCTTTCATGATCAAGCTCGTCATATGCCTCCCGCCACCGGCCGACCACGGCGTACGAGGCCGACACCACCACGTCATGAACCCGTTCCCCCCGCGGGATCCGTTCGGCCAGCGCAGCAGAGGTGAGACCTATCCGCGGCCGGAGCTCGAAGACGTCCACCGTGCCGAGCACCTCGCCGAGCAGCCCGGCGACGCCTGTCGTGGGATGGATCTGAGCCGCAAGCACCTGCAGCAGGGTCGTCTTGCCGGCGCCGTTGGGTCCGATCACCACCCACCGGTCGGACTCGTCCACCTCCCAGTCGATCTCCGACAGAAGAGTTGACCCGCCCCGCACGACGCTCACTCCGGCAAGATCTACGACAGCCACCATGGGGAAGAACCTACAAGAGGGCGCGTCGTTAGGGTGTCCCGGTGGAGTCGCTCGTCGGTCTGCGGATGACCGCCTATCTGAACTCGCTGTTGGCCCGCCGAGTCAGCGCCGAAGTCGCGTCCGCCTCCGTCGTGGCAGACGACGTGGCCCACCACGTCCTCGACCCCGAGGGTGTGCTCGGGATCCTCAACCCGACCCGCTCGACCGAGGTGGGTGCTGTGATGCCGCTGCTGGTGTCGGCGGAGCCGGAACGCTGGATCCTGGCGCTGCCCGTTCCTGGGCTGCCCGGCAGCGTGCGCGGTCCGCGGCAGCTCACGGAGGCGGCGGTCGACGTCGGCGAGGCCGTCATCGCAGCGTCGGGCGGGGTCGCCCTGGTCCCGTACCGGGTCGGGCGTGCGGTGCAGTGGCGGGTGTTCCCCGCCAACCGGCCAGGCGCACCGCCGACGCCGTACGACGCCGAGCGGACCTTGAGTGAAGCGGTGCTGTCGGCGGCGCGGGCCTTGGCCACCCTCGACGTGGCCGCCGGGACCAGGCCCAGAGCCGCCATGGTCTCGGTCGGACTGGCCCCGGGCTACAGCTCCCGACAGCAGGCGACGGCGGATCGCGCCGCGCGGCTGCTCGGCGCCTGCGATGCCGCGCTGAGAGACGATGGGCGCAGCATCTCCTCCTTCGAGGCGGACGCGCGCGCCCGCCAGCTCCGTACCGTCCGGGACGCTTGTGTCGGCGCCCTCTGCGCGGCGGTCAGCTGGATCGAGGTGGCTTGAGCGGGCTGAGGCCCTCAGGCGCCCATCGCGTGTACGCCGCCGTCCACGTGGATCATCTCTCCGGTGGTCTTGGGGAACCAGTCACTGAGCAACGCCACCACGCCACGCGCGGTGGGTTCCATGTCCTTGGGGTCCCAGCTCAGCGGTGCCCGTTCCGCCCAGACGTTGTTGAACTCGTCGGCGCCGCCGATCGCCCGCTTGGCCAGCGTCTCCAACGGACCAGCGGCGACCAGGTTCACCCGGATACCCTTCGGCCCGAGGTAGCGCGCGAGATAGCGGCTGGTGCTCTCCAGGGCTGCCTTGGAGACACCCATCCAGTCATACACCGGCCAGGACACCCGGGCGTCGAAGGTGAGACCCACCACCGACGCGGTGTCGGCGTACAGCGGCTTGCAGGCCATCGCCAGGGACGCCAACGAGTACGCCGATATCTGCATCGCCGTAGCGACATCGGGCCACGGCGTGGTCAGGAACTTCCCGCCGAGCGCCGTCTCAGGGTTCGCGAACGCCAGCGAGTGCACCAGCCCGTCCAACCGGTCGACGTGCTGACCCAGCTGGTCGGCGAGCCCAGCCAGATGCTCCTCGTTGGTGACATCGACCTCGAGCAGGACCGGCACCGGGTCCAGCTTCTTAATCACCCGTTTCGTCAGGCTCATCGCCCGGCCGAAGTTGGAGACCACCACGGTCGCCCCCTCCGCCTGCGCGATCCTGGCCACGTGGAAGCCGATCGAGGTGTCCAGCGTGACGCCGGACACCAACACGGTCTTGCCTTCGAGGATTCCCACTGCTACTCCACTCCACTGCTGATCAACAAGAAATTCCGGACGCAGAGCTCAGTGACCCATGCCGAGCCCGCCGTCGACGGGGATCAGCGCGCCGGTGATGTACCCGGCGGACTCCCCGGCCAAAAACTCGATCGTGCCGGCGATGTCGTCGACCGAACCGAGGCGGCCGAGCGGGATCTGATCGGCGTACTTGGTGACCAGGTCCTCCTCCAGCTCCGCCGTCATGTCCGTCTCGATGAAGCCGGGAGCGACCACGTTCGCTGTCACCCCGCGCGATCCGAGCTCGCGGGCGAGGGAGCGGGCCATGCCGACCAGACCCGACTTGGAGGCGGCTTAGTTGACCTGCCCGGCCGAACCGAGCTGTCCCACCACCGAGGAGACGAAGATGATCCGGCCGAAGCGGTTGCGGATCATCGGCCGGGCAGCCCGTCGCGCTACCCGGAACGCTCCGGTGAGGTTGGTCGCGATGACCGTGTCCCAGTCGTCATCGCTCATCCGCATGACCAAGGTGTCGCGGGTGATCCCGGCGTTGGCCACCAGCACCTCAACGGGGCCCAGCACAGCCTCCACCTGGGCGAACGCCGCCTCCACCTGACCGGGGTCGGTGACATCGCACTGGACGCCGAGAACGCCCGCGGGAACCTCGCCGCTGCGGTAGGTGGCGGCCACCCGGTGGCCCGACTGCGCCAGCCGCTCCGCAATCCGATAGCCGATGCCCTTGCTGCCGCCGGTCACCAGGACCGTACGGGGAGGCGCCAGAACAGCTGCAGGATGCGGTGAAGTCGTTGTCACGAAGGTCACGCTATCGACACCCCGCTGCCGCCGACGAACAGCGTAGGCTTACCAGGTGACAGGCACCCCGAACGTCCTTCAGGGTGGCGGTAACGGAGGCAGGTCTCCGCGGACCGTCATCACCAGCGCTCAGTTCGCAACGAGCAAGGGACAGGCGTCCCGGCAGCGGCGTTACGCGATCACTATGGCGTTTCGGACCGCATGCTTTCTTCTCATGATCTTCGTTCCGGGCCCGCTGCGCTGGGTGTTGTTCGCGTGCGCGGTCTTCCTCCCCTACGTCGCGGTTCTGTTCGCCAACCAGGCAGACACCCGCACCGGGAAAGCCGAAGTCGAGCAGGCCGGGGCGCCGGCGCTCCAGCTCGGTGCTGGCGCTCCGGCACCCGAGATCATCCACGGCACGGTCGTCGAGCCTGAGGCGTACGGGCCTGCGGTCCGCGAATCTGAGGTCTACCAGCCCGGGCTGTACGAGCCTGGAGTGTATGGGGACCGCACCGTGGATACCGCCGAATCGGACGTTCGGCACCGCCGCAAGGCAGCCGACCAGCAGGAAAGACGCAGTGCCTGATCCGCTGCCGGCACCTGACGAGCGCGCCGACACCACGTGTTCGGCCCGTGGCTGCCGCGCCGCGGCCGGTTTCGACCTGCAGTGGAACAACCCGAAGATCCACACCCCGGACCGGCGCAAGCACTGGCTGGCCTGCGATGACCACCGGGACTCCCTCGGGGCGTTCCTGTCAGCCCGCGGGTTCCTGCGGGACGTGGTCACGCTCACCCCCTGACAGCGCTCGCTCGTGAGCAGCGCTCGCCCCTTGCAGCCCGGGGGCTGACCAGTGGCGTGACCTAGCCGCCGATGGCTGACATCGGCCGGTCGGGCTGCAAAAAGGACGGATCGTCGATTCCGTGTCCGGCCCGCTTGCCGGCGACCGCGAGCACCCACTGGTCCGCGATCTCCTCATCGCTGGCCCCATTTCGCAAGGGTGCCCGGAGGTCGGACTCGACCCGGGAGAACAGGCAGTTGCGGATCTGTCCGTCCGCGGTCAACCGGACCCGGTCACAGGCTCCGCAGAACGGTTTGGTGACAGCCGAGATGATGCCGACCGAGTAATTTGTCCCGACCACACGAAACAGCTCGGCCGGGGCGCTGCCACGCACCGCAGCGTCGTCGGGGTCCTCAACCAGGCCGAACTGCTGAGCCAGCTGCTCCCGGATGTCTGCGGCCGTGATCATCTGTGTCCGGTCCCAGGCATGTTGGGCGTCCAGCGGCATCTGCTCGATGAAGCGGAGATGCACCTGTTCGGTCATGGCCCAGGACAGCAGGTCTGCTGCCTCGTGGTCGTTGACTCCGCGCATCAGAACGGAGTTGATCTTGACCGGGTTCAACCCGGCCCGGCGGGCGGCAGCCACGCCGGCCAGCACGTCGTCCAGACGAGGCCTGCGGGTCAGCTGCTTGAACGTGGCGGGGTTCAGCGTGTCCAGGGACACGTTGATGCGGGTCAGGCCCGCAGCAGCCAGCGCCTCGGCCCGGGCAGCCAGACCGATACCGTTCGTGGTGAGCGCAACGACGGGTCTGGGGGCGAGCGCTGAGATGTCGGCGACCAGCCGCTCGAGGTTCTTGCGCAGCAACGGTTCCCCACCGGTCAGTCGGACCGTCCGGATCCCCAGCAAGGTGACGCCGATGGTGATCAGCCGGACCATCTCGTCGTCGGTGAGCACCTGGTCGTGCGGCATCCAGTCCAGGCCTTCGGCCGGCATGCAATAGGTGCACCGCAAGTTGCAGCGGTCGGTCAGCGACACCCGGAGGTCGGTGGCGACGCGCCCGAAGGAGTCCGCCAGCACCCGGCTTCTCGGACTGACCGTCACCCTCGCCGCGGGGTCCTGGCTCCGGATCCGCGGGAAGGGAAGCACGGTAGTCATTCCCCCACTGTAGTCTTCGGCAGCTGGAGACTTCAGACGCTGCCCCTGTTCAGGTGCTGGCCTTCGCACGTGCTGGCATCGGGTCCGCGGTGTCCACCACGATGCGGTCGGTATGGCTGTACACGTTCATGCTGTCGCCGCGGATGAAACCCACCAGCGTCAGTCCGGCATCCTCGGCCAGCTCGACTGCCAGCGAGCTCGGCGCGGAGACCGCAGCCAGCATCGGGATACCGGCCAGCACAGCTTTCTGGGTCAGCTCGAACGAGGCTCGCGCGGAGACGCACAAGATCAGTTCCGACAGCGGCAGCAGTCGCTCGCGAAGCGCCCAACCGATCACCTTGTCCACGGCGTTGTGTCGGCCGACGTCCTCGCGGACACACACCATCTGCCCGGTGGTGGTCATCAAACCGGCAGCATGCAGCCCACCGGTCTTGTCAAACGTACGTTGCTGGGCCCGCAGCTGCTGGGGACCTTCCAGGACGACCTGCGCGGGCACCCGGAAGGTGTGGTTTGAGGTGAAGTGGGCCGACTGGACCACCTGATCGATCGAGGTGGTGCCGCAGATACCGCAGGCGCTGCTCGTGATCACGTTGCGACGAAGCCCAGGCTCCGGTGGCGCCAGCCCATCTCTGAGCTGTACGTCGACCACGTTGTAGGTGTTCATCCCGTCGGGGCCGGCGCCGTCGCAGTAGCGTGCCACCGCGACGTCGGCCGGGCCGGTGATGATGCCCTCACTGTGCAGCAGCCCGTGGATCAGGTCGAAGTCCTCACCGGGGGTGCGCATCGTCACCAAAAACGAGTCGCCGTTGAGGCGTACCTCCAGCGGCTCCTCCACCGCCACCGTGTCCGGTGCGCGGCTGATCGAGCCCGATCGCAAACGCAGCACCGGATACCGACGCGTCACCCGTCCCATGCCATCATCCTGTCAGGTAGGACCAAGGTGTGCCGACCCCGACCACGAGGAGCATTGACGATGGATCTGGATGAATGGCTGGCGGCTCTCGCTGCCGAGATCGGCACCGAGGACTTCGCCTTCGACAACAATGCCATCCACACCGTGCTCGACCTGGCCCGGGACGCAGCACACACGGTGGCTCGACCGGCAGCACCGTTGACCACCTTCCTGGTCGGCGTCGCGGTGGGCCGCGGCGCTCCGCTCGGCGCCGTCGCCGCCCAGGCCACTGCTTTGGCCATGGGGAGGCAGGACGAGCCTGCCGGTGCCACTGCCGCCCCAGCCGCGGAGCCTGAGGATGTTCCTCCCGACGATGACTCCCCGGAGCGCTGATCCCAGCGCAACCTCGACCGCGCCGGAGCGTTGACCGCAAGAGTTAGCCTGGAACGGTGCAACGGCTCTGGCTGCGGTGGGTGGCTCTGCTGGTATTCGTGGCCGTCCTCGGTTCCACCTTCGTCGCCCTGGGTGAGTGGCAGCTGCGCCGGCTGGACGAGCGCAAGGAGCGCAACGCCACCACCGTCGTGAACGAGCAGGCTCCCGTCAGACCGTTCGCCGAGGTGTTTAGCAAGCCGATCACCGACGCCGACCAGTGGCTCCGGGTGGAGGCTCGGGGCACCTTCGACCCGGACCACCAGTTTGTGGTCCGCTACCGCAACAACGCTGACGACACGGGTTATGAGGTGGTCACCCCGCTACGGACCAGCGCCGGCTGGGTGCTGGTGGATCGCGGGTTCGTCGCCGCCGACCGGGCCGCTGGAATCCCTGCTGTGGCGCCGCCGCCGCCCGCCGGTGAGGTGCGGGTGGTGGGACATGTGCGCCGGAACGAGAAGGGCCGCAGCAGCGCCGTTCAGCCTGTCGGAGGACAGATCAGGCTGGTGAACTCCGCCGCGCTGCAGGCGGCGCTGCCGTACCCGGTCCGCGACGGTTACATCGGGCTGCTGACCGTGGAACCTCCGCAGGTTGGCGGATTCCAGCCGGTGCGGCCGCCGGAGCTCTCCGACGGCCCCCATTTCTGGTACGCCGTCCAGTGGTTCATGTTCACCGGTCTGGCACTGCTGGGCATCGTCGTCTTCATCCGCAGCGACATCGTGGCGAGGCGGGCGAAGGCCTCGGTTCCGGCCCAGCAGGATGGAGCCGGTGCGACCAAGCCGGAGCGAGCCGGCATGAGCAGCACGATGGGACCGGTATGACAAGATCGCCGGCATGGACCTTGGGCTGACCGATCGGGTGTTCGTCGTCACCGCTGCCAGCGCCGGGCTGGGTCGCGCCAGCGCTGCCCAGCTGGTGGCTGAGGGCGCCAAGGTGGTCCTCGTCGCTCGGCGGGCTGAGGTGCTGGCCGAAGTGGTCGAGGAGCTGGGACCAGACCGTGCTGTGGCATTGACCGGCGACCTCGCTGACGCCTCGGTGGCCGACGACGCTGCCGGGCTGGCGGTGGACACCTTCGGACGGCTGGACGGGGCGATGGTCAGCGTCGGCGGCCCGCCCGCCGGCAGCGCGCTGGGAACCACGGAGGAACAGTGGCGCACCGCGTTCGAGTCGGTGTTCCTCGCTGCCCTGCGGGTGACCCGTGCCGTGGTGGAGCACGGTACCGCGGCAGACCTGGCGATCGCCTGGGTGTTGTCGGTGTCGGTCAAGCAGCCGATCGGGGGGCTGGCCGCCTCCAACGGGCTCCGGCCGGGGCTGGCGATGCTGGTCAAGGAGCTGGCCGACGAGCTCGGGCCGGACGGGACCCGGATCGTCGCCTTGCTGCCGGGACGGATCGAGACCGAGCGGGTGCAGCATCTGGACTCCCTCGCCGACGACCCGGCGGCGAACCGAGCCGCCGCGGAGGCAGCCATCCCGCTCCGCCGGTACGGGCGCCCCGATGAGTTCGGCCGGGTCGCCGCCTTCGTCCTGTCGCCGGCGGCGTCCTATCTGACCGGGTCCGTACTGCCCGTCGAAGGTGGGTCCCTCCGGGGACTGTAGTCGGTGAGCCGCTCGTGACGCTCGCTGAGGTGCTCCACCTGCTGGCCTGTCCGCACTGCGGCCGGCAGCTGGCCTGGTCCCAGGATCACCGGTCGGTCGGCTGCGCCACCGGACACTTCTTCGACGTGGCCCGGCAGGGCTATCTCAACCTGCTCGGCAGCAGGCAGCCCCGGAATGCGGATACGACCGCGATGGTCGCCGCCCGGCACCGCTTCCTCTCCGCAGGCCACTACGCACCGATCGCGGCACGGCTCGGCGCCCTGGCGCCCTGTACCGGCTCCGCTCCTGCGCTGCTCGACGTCGGCACCGGGACGGGGTACTACCTGGCAGCGATGCTGGAGATGATCACCGGCAGCCGCGGGATCGGTGTGGACGTGTCCGTGGCAGCGTGCCGCCGAGCCAGCCAGGCGCATCCACGGCTGGGCGCGGTGGTCGCCGACGTCTGGCAGCAGCTTCCAGTCGGGGACGCTCAGCTCGACGTGGTCACCAGCGTCTTCGCCCCCCGCAACGCCGCCGAGTTCTCCCGGGTGCTCAAGCCGACCGGCCGGCTACTGGTCGTGCATCCTCAGCCCCGCCATCTCGCCGAGCTGCGGGAGCCGCTCGGGCTGCTGGGGATCGAGGACGCCAAAGCAGAGCGGCTGGACCAGGCGCTGGCGGGCCGGTTCGATCTCGACCACACCGAGACCGTCGAGTTCGAGTCGAGCTGGGATGCGGCAGCCCTGTCGGACCTGGTTTGGATGGGTCCCAACGCCTTCCATCTGGACGACGCCGAGGTTGAGCCGAGCCTGCTCCGCCTCCGGCTGCCGCTCACCGTGACCGTGGTGGTCACCCTCAGCGGGTGGCGTCCACGTCGGCCCTGAGGTCGTCCCCGGCGTCGACCATCACCACTTTCCCGGCGTCGGCCAGTACGTCGGCGCGCGCCTCGGCGAACTGGGTGCGGTGCAGCTCGGCGTAGAGGCCTCCTTGCGCCAGCAGCTGGGAGTGCCGTCCCTGCTGTACGACCCTGCCCTTCTCGATCACCACGATGAGGTCGGCGTTCCGGATGGTGGAGAGGCGGTGCGCGATCACGATGCTGGTCCTGCCCTGCATCGCCTCGTCCAGTGCGGCCTGGACCGCCACCTCCGACTCCGAGTCAAGATGCGCAGTGGCCTCGTCGAGGATGACGATCGGCGGGGCGGCCAGCAGCAGCCGGGCAATGGCCAGTCGTTGCCGCTCCCCACCGGACAGCCGGTAGCCGCGCTCGCCGACGACGGTGTCGAGGCCGTCGGGGAGCGCGTCCACCAGGTCTATGATCTGCGCTGCTGCCAGCACGGCCATCATGTCCGACTCGGTCGCGTCCGGCTTGGCGTACGTCAGGTTGGCGCGGATCGTGTCGTGGAACATGTGGGCGTCCTGGGTGACGTAGCCGACGGTGGTCCGCAGCGATGCCAGCTGCAGCCGGCGAACATCGACACCGCCGACCTCGACCGTGCCGGTGGTCGCCTCGTAGAGCCGCGCCACCAGATGGGTGATAGTGGTCTTACCACCGCCGGAGGGCCCCACCAGGGCGACCGTCTGCCCGGGCAGCACGTCGAAGGTGACGTCGTGCAGCACGTCCTCGCTCCGCCGCTGGTCCAGCGATGCCACCGACTCCAGGCTGGCCAGGGACACCTCCTCCGGGCCGGGATAGCGGAACGAGACAGACGTGAACGACACCGAGGGCGGCCCGGTGACCGGCTGCGCATCCTTGGCGTCGGCGATCATCGGGGCAAGATCAAGCACCTCGAAGACGCGGTCGAAGCTGACCAGGGCGCTCATCACGTCCAGCGGCAGGTTGGTGAGCTGGGTCAGCGGGCCGTACAGCCGAGCCAGCAACCCTGCCAGCGCCGTCAACGTACCGACGGTGAGGGCTCCCTCGATCGACAACAGACCGCCGACGCCGTACACCAGGGCCGTGGCGAGGGCAGCCACCAAGCCGAGCGAGGTCATGAAGAGGCGACCGTTCAGCGCGATCTTGACCGACACGTCACGGACCGACCCGGCGCGCTCGGCGAACCTCTGGTGCTCCTCCTCCGGCCGCCCGAACAGCTTGACCAGCAGGGCCCCGCTGACGCTGAACCGCTCGGTCATGCTGACCGACATGTCCCCGTTGAGCTGCATCTGCTCCCTGGTCAGCACCGCGAGCCGGCGACCGACCAGCTTCGCCGGAACCAAGAAGATGGGCAGCAGCACCAGCGCCGCCACGGTGAGCTGCCAGCTCAGCACCAGCATGGCCGTGAGCACCAGCACCAGACTGATCACATTGGACAGCACCGTGGACAGCGTCGAGGTGAACGCCTGCTGCGCACCGATGACGTCGGAGTTGAGCCGGGACACCAGCTTGCCGGTCTGGGTTCTGGTGAAGAACGCGATCGGCATGCTCAGGACATGATCGAAAACTCGGGTACGGAGATCGAAGATCAGCCCCTCGCCGATCTTGGAGGAGCACCAGCGCTGCACGATGGCGATCACCGCATCCACGACAGCCAGCACGGCAACGATCACGGCCAGCTGGATCACCAGCTGGCGGTCGCCACCCAGCACGCCGTCATCGATGATCTTCCGGAACAACAGCGGAGGTGCGACCGACAGGGCGGCAGAGACGGTGATCAAGACGACGAAGACACTGATCAGGCCCCGATAGGGTCGTGCGAACGCCAGCACCCGGCGGACCACGCCCTTGTTCAGCCGGTGCTCGGCGATTGACGGGTCGCGGGACATCCCCCCCATGGCGCCACGCATCGACATCGCGTCTCTCCTCGCTCTCGCGGTCTGGTCCACTCAGACCGTACGTCAGCGGGCGCGCTTTCCGGATCTGAGCGGAGTGCCCGGACACCTCAGGTGTCCGGGGATGGTGACGCGAACTCGTTGTGGAGTCAGGTTCAACGCGTGTTAGCGGTCGTCTTCCTGGCGGTCCGCTTCGCCGTCGGTGCCTTGGCGGTTCTGAGCGGCGCCTTGCCGCCCGCAGCAGCCTTGGTCGCCTTGGCCGCGGCTCTCGTCGTCTTGGCCGGGGCCTTCGTGCTCTTCGCCGTAGGCTTGTTCGTCTTCGTGTCGGCAGCGTTTCTCGCTCCGGAGCTGGCCTTGGTCGTCTTGGTCGCGGACTGCTTGCGGCCGACGGCTGCGGTGTCTCGGGCCCCCTTTTTCTCGGCGGCGCGGCTGGTGGCTCTGGCCTCGGACCGCGCCGAACCCTTGGTGGATGCCGCCGCGGACGCCTTGCCAGCCGTCTTCGCACCGAGACTCTTGCTTAGGGTGGAGGCGTTCTTCGACGACTTCGTCGCAGTCGATTTGGTGGTGGTCGACGTTTTGCCGCCAAGGCCCTTCGTGGTCGCGGCATTGCCCGACCGCTTGCTTGTGGTGCTCTTCGTCGCAGCCTTCTTGGCTCCGCGGGTTGCTCCGCCGCGACCACGGAGAACCGCGCCCGCCTCGAGCAGGACGCCGTGGATGAAGCCGAAGGAGCGACCAGCATCCTCCGCGATCTTGCGGATGCTCTGCCCCTTGTCGTACCGCTTGGCGAACTGCGCCGCCAGCGCCTCACGCTGCGACCCGGTGATCCGTGAGCCTTTGGTAAGTGTCTTGGCCACATTGCCTCCCTCGTCCGTTTGGCGTCCGGGCGTCACCGGTCGATGAGCCCCTCGATACCAATAATCCCTGGCGTCATCACTGGTCAGTCAAGTCCTAGCACGTTTTCGCGACCTCCTGCGGGACGCAGGTCATGATCATGAAGCCGCGTTACTGAACAGCGAAGCTGACACCTGCGGCATACCCGCGCTGCCATGGATCAACCAGACGGCGAGTTCAGCTGGTGATCGGCTCAGGTGTTGGTGCGGGGACGTCACGCCAATGAGATGAGCTCTGCGTAGTCAGGTGTCCAGAGGTCTTCCACTCCGTCGGGAAGCAGCAGCACCCGGTCGGGGTCAAGTGCCGCCACAGCTCCCTCGTCGTGCGTCACCAGAACGACAGCGCCGGCGTAGTTGCGGATCGCCTGTAACACTTCGGCACGCGAGGCTGGGTCGAGGTTGTTCGTCGGCTCGTCCAGCAGCAGAACGTTGGCGCTGGAGACGACCAGTGCGGCCAGCGCCAGTCGGGTCTTCTCTCCACCGGACAGCACTGCGGCGGGCTTGTCCACATCGTCGCCAGAGAAGAGGAACGACCCGAGGACCTTGCGTACGTCAGTTTCGTTCAGCTGCGGCGCCGCGGTCTTCATGTTCGCCAGCACCGACCGGTTCACGTCCAGGGTCTCGTGCTCCTGGGCGTAGTAGCCGAGCCGTAGCCCGTGCCCGGGAACGACCTGTCCGGTGTCGGACTTCTCGACGCCGGCCAGGATCCGCAGCAGCGTTGTCTTGCCGGCACCGTTCAGCCCGAGGATGACAACCTGGCTGCCACGGTCGATGGCAAGATCAACTCCGGCGAAGACCTCCAGTGATCCATAGGTCTTGCTCAGCCCGTTGGCTGTGAGCGGGGTCTTGCCGCAGGGCGCCGGCTCCGGGAACCTGATCTTGGCTACCCGGTCCTGGGCCCGCTCACTCTCCAGACCAGACAGCAGCCGTTCGGCTCGCTTGGCCATGTTCTGCGCGGCCGTTGCCTTGGTGGCCTTGGCTCGCATCTTGTCGGCCTGGATCATCAGCTGGTCGGCCTTGCGTTCGGCGTTGTGACGTTCCCGGCGGCGTCGCTTCTCGTCGGTCTCACGCTGCTGCAGGTACCGCTTCCAGTCCATCGCATAGATGTCGAGCTCGGCCCGGTTGGCGTCGAGGTGGAACACCTTGTTGACGGTCTGGTCCAGCAGGCCGGTGTCGTGGCTGATCACCAGCAGACCGCCGGAGTACCCCTGCAGATAGCTGCGGAGCCAGATGATCGAGTCGGCATCGAGGTGGTTGGTGGGCTCGTCCAGCAGCAGCGTCTCAGCCCCCGAGAACAGGATCCGAGCCAGCTCAACCCGACGCCGCTGTCCGCCGGAGAGCGTCTTCAGCGGCTGGTGCAGCACTCGCTCCGGCAGCGACAGGTTGCTCGCGATCCGAGCCGCTTCCGCCTCCGCGGCATACCCACCAGCTGCAGCAAGCTCCGCCTCGGCCCGCCCGTAGCTCGCCATCGCCTTGTCCCGTACCTGCTCGGAGTCGTCCCCCATCGCCAGCTCAGCCTTGCGCAGCCGCGCGATCACGGAGTCGATACCGCGGGCGGAAAGAATCCGATCCTTGGCGAGGATTTCAACGTTTCCCGTCCGCGGATCCTGCGCCAGATAACCGACGTCACCCGTACGCGTAATCGTCCCCGAAGCCGACATCGCCTCACCAGCCAGCATCTTCGTCAGCGTCGTCTTGCCCGCCCCGTTCCGTCCAACCAACCCGATCTTGTCGCCGGCAGCGATCTGGAAGGAGGCATGCTCCAGCAACAACCGTGCGCCAACCCGCACCTCGACATCCCGCACAACCAACATCTGAACCAGTTCCTCACCACAACAAGAACCGGCACGCCACCAGGCGCACCAGCCAACCGCTACGACACCACTCAGGTGCCGTTCCACCCGCCGTCCCGAGGCCTCGCACAACCCCCCGACCCCACCACATCGCGCCACCAGCCCTAACCAGTTCAGCGGGAACGCCGTCCTGGGCTGGCTAAGGGGTACGGGTGCGCGGCGCGGACGGGCCTGGCGGGAGCGCTGAGCGAAGCGAGGCCCGGATGGCTGCCGCGCACCCGTACCCCTCAGCCCGGCCCAGGACCCCAGCGCCGAAAGACTCAGACGTTAAACCCCAATGCCCGCAACTGGTCCCGCCCATCTTCGGTGATCTTCTCCATCCCCCACGGCGGCATCCACACCCAGTTGATGGCGACCTGGGACACCAGTCCCTCAAGAGCGGTATTGGTCTGGTCTTCGATCACGTCAGTCAACGGGCAGGCGGCCGATGTCAGGGTCATGTCGATGGTCAAGGCGTTGCCCTCGTCGAGGTGTAGACCGTAGATGAGGCCCAGGTCGACGACGTTGATGCCCAGCTCGGGATCGACAACATCCTTGAGGGCCTCTGTCAGGTCCTCCATGGTCGGGGCCGCACTCTGCTCCACGTCCGCGACCGAGTCGACCTCGGGCAGATCGTCGCGGACCAGGTCGGACGGACGGGTCTCAGCCTGATTGGTGGTCGATAGATCGGTCATGATCGTCTCCTTGAAGGATCGTGGTGTTCAGTTGGTCGAGCCCTGCGCTTGGATGACGGCGTCTTTGAACGCCGACCATCCGAGCAGGGCGCATTTCACCCGGGCCGGGAACTTGGCGACACCGGCGAACGCGATGCCGTCCTCGAGACGGTCCTCGTCCGGCTCGATCTCGCCCTTGCTCTGCATCAGGGTGAGGAACTCCTGGTGCAGACCGAGACCGTGCTGATAGGAGTGCCCGATGACCAGGTCGCTCATTACCGAGGTGGATGCCTGGGAGATGGAGCAGCCGACGCCTTCGTACGACACGTCACTGACGGTGTCGCCGTCGAGATGGACCCGCAGCGTCACCTCGTCACCGCAGCTGGGGTTGACGTGGTGCACCTCAGCCTCGTACGGGTCACGGAGACCGCTGTGGTGCTTGGCCCGGTAGTGATCGAGGATGATCTCCTGGTAGAGCTCTTCGACCTTCATCGTGCCCCTCCGAAGAACCGGACCGTGTACTCCAGGCCATCGATCAACGCGTCGATCTCGGCCCGGGTGGTGTAGAGGTAGAACGACGCCCGGGTGGACGACTGCACCCCGAACCGCTCATGCAGGGGACGCGCGCAGTGGTGCCCGCCCCGGACCGCGATCCCTCGTGAGTCCAGGAGCTGGGAGACATCGTGTGGATGCACGTCAGGCAGGGTGAACGAGATCGCCCCACCCCGGTCGACCGGTTCGCTCGGACCGAGCACGCGCAGGCCCTTGATCGTCGCCAGACCCTTCAGGGCGTACGCGGTCACCTCGGCCTCATGCGCTGCGATGGCGTCCATCCCGATCTCGGACAGATAGTGCACAGCGGCACCCAGACCTACGGCTTGGGCGATCGGTGGGGTACCGGCCTCGAACCGGTGCGGCGGCGGCGCGTAGGTCGAACCCGTCATCTTGACGACCTCGATCATCTCGCCCCCGCCGAGGAACGGCGGCAGCCCGGCCAGCAGCTCGTAACGGCCCCAGAGCACGCCGATACCCGTCGGGCCGACCATCTTGTGTGCGGTGAAGGCCACGAGGTCGGCGCCCAGGGTTGCCACGTCGACCGCCATCTGCGGCACAGCCTGGGAGGCATCAACCACCATCACGGCGCCGACGGCGTGCGCGGCCGCCGCGATCTCGGTGATCGGGTTGACCGTGCCGAGGACGTTGGAGACGTAGGTCAACGAGACGATCTTGGTCCGCTCGTTGATCAACTCCTCCGCCGTGGCGGCCTCGAGGTCCAGTCGCCCCTCGTCGGTGACGTCGAACCAGCGCAGGGTCGCACCAGTGCGCTGGGCCAGCAGCTGCCACGGCACGATGTTGGAGTGGTGTTCCATCACGGAGATGACGATCTCGTCACCGGGCACCAGGGAGGCGCCGAGCGAGTGCGCGCAGAGGTTCAGGGCCTCTGTCGCGTTCCGGGTGAAGATTACCTCTTCGGACCGTGTCGCTCCGACGAAGGCCGCCACTTGGGCCCGACCGGCTTCGAAGGCTGCCGTCGCCTCCGCCCCGAGCAGGTGCATGGCCCGCGCCACGTTGGCGTTGTGGTTCAGGTAGTGGTCCTCGATGGCCTCCACCACGACCCGAGGCTTCTGCGAGGTGTTGGCGCTGTCGAGGTACACCAACGGACCGTTGGGCGTGGTCCGATCCAGAATCGGGAAGTCGGTGCGGATGATGTCCACGTCAAAGGGGATCGGCTCGTCCCCTAGCGGCTTCACCTGGTCCATCGACACCGTGTCCGGGTACTCCGGAAGCTTCCGGGCGGACTCCACATCACTTGACATGCTTGCTACTCCGCTCCCGCGGCTGCGGTCTGCTTGGCGGCCTGGACGTACCGGTCGTAGCCCTCGGCCTCGAGTTTCTCAGCCAGCTCAGACCCGCCCTGCTCCGCGATCCGGCCGGCGACGAAGACGTGCACGAAGTCGGGTTTGATGTACCGCAGGATGCGGGTGTAGTGAGTGATCAACAGCACGCCGCGATCGCCCTGGGCGGAGAACCGGTTGACCCCCTCCGACACGATCCGCAACGCGTCGATGTCCAAGCCGGAGTCGGTCTCGTCGAGGATGGCGAACCTCGGGTTCAGCAGCTCGAGCTGGACGATCTCGTGTCGCTTCTTCTCACCGCCGGAGAACCCTTCGTTGACGCTGCGGTTGGCGAACTCGGCGTCCATGTTGACCCGGTCCATGGCGGCGTTGACATCCTTCACCCAGGTACGAAGCTTCGGGGCCTCGCCGTCAAGTGCGGTCTTGGCGGTCCGCAGGAAGTTGGCCACCGAGACACCGGGCACCTCGACCGGGTACTGCATGGCGAGGAACAGGCCCGCGCGGGCGCGCTCATCGACACTCAGCTGCAGCAGGTCCTGGCCATCGAGAATGACCGATCCGGAGCTGATCTCGTACTTGGGATGACCCGCGATCGAGTACGCGAGAGTGGACTTGCCGGAGCCGTTCGGGCCCATGATGGCGTGCGTCTCTCCGCTGCGGATCGTCAGGTCGACACCCTTGAGGATTTCCTTGGGGCCCGACTCGGTCTGCACGGAGACGTGCAGGTCGCGGATTTCGAGTGTTGACATCTGGGTTCAGCTCTCCTGTGTTTCTTTGATCGCGGCTGTTTCTTTGATCTTGGCCTGGGCTTGTTCAGTCTCAGGCTGTTCTGGGTCTAGGGGTTGGCTGACATCGACCAGTACGTCGCCGTCGACGACCTGGCATGGGTAGACCGGGACGGGATCGGTGGCGGGCAGGCTGAGCGGCTTGCCGGTCCTCAAGTCGAACGTTGAGCCGTGGAGGTAGCACTCGATCTGGGCGTCGTACACGTCGCCCTCGGACAGCGCGATGGCGGCGTGGGAGCACCGGTCGGCGATCGCGTAGAACGTGCCGCCGCTGTTCACGATGGCGACGTCCTGGTCGTCCAGCTCCACGGCGAGGGCGGACTCCTCCGCTACCTCAGACACCGCGCAGACGCGGACGAACCCGCTCATGCCACTTTCCCAAAACCATCGGGCGAGCCGGGGTTGCCGACGCCGGCAGGCGTGCCGACGTTGACTGCGAGCTCGGCCTCCACCGCTTCCATCAGCTTGTCCTCGATGCCGGGGATGCCGATCTTGCGGATGATGTCGGCGAAGAACCCGTGCACCACCAGCCGACGCGCCTCGGCCTCGTCGATGCCGCGGCTACGGAGGTAGAACAGCTGCTCGTCATCGAAGCGCCCGGTTGTCGAGGCGTGTCCCGCACCGGCGATCTCACCGGTCTCGATCTCGAGGTTCGGCACCGAGTCCGCGCGGCATCCGTCGGTCAGGACCAGGTTCCGGTTCGACTCATACGTCTCGATCCCCTCGGCTGCCTTTCGGATCAGCACGTCGCCGATCCACACCGCATGCGCGCCCTTTCCTTGCAGAGCGCCCTTGTAGTCGACGTTGCTCTTGCTCTTGGGGGCGTTGTGGTCCACGAAGAGACGGTGCTCGAGGTGCTGGCCCGCATCAGCGAAGTACAGACCCAGCAGCTCGGCTTCGCCGCCGGAGGTGCCGTACGCCACGGAGGCGTTCAGCCGGACCAGGTCGCCGCCGAACGACACGGCGACATGGCGAAGCGTTGCATCCCGCCCGACCAGCGCGTGCTGGCTGGAGTGGTGCACGGCGTCGTCGGCCCAGTCCTGGACCGACACAACCGTCAGGTGGGCCCCGTCACCGAGGATGATCTCGATGTTGTCGGCCAGCACCGCAGACCCCTCGAAGCGCAGCACCACGGTCGCCCGCGAGAACGGTTCCGCAGTGATCACGGTGTGCTGTGCCGATGCCACCTCGGTGGAGTACCCGGCGACGGTCACCACCGTAGCCGCGTCGATCACCGCCTCTTTCGGGATGGTGATCACAGAGACGGCCTCGGCCGCCTGCAAGGCACGTGCGCTGACCCGGTCCGCCGGCACATAGCCGCTGGAGCCGACGATCGGGTCGTCACTGCGAACCTGGGTGACGGTGACGCCCGGCGCCGGTACGGCAGTGACAGTGGTGCCGCCGGGGGCGAACGGGGCATCGGTGTGCAGACCGCGAAGCCGCTTCAGCGGGGTGAACCGCCAGATCTCCTCCAAGCCGGTGGGGACCTGGTGGTGGGCGACGTCGAAGGAACCTACGGGGTGCAGGTGGCTCGCTACCTGGTCAGAGGTTTCGAGCGCACCGGCAACGTTGGGAGATGCGGTCAACAAACTTTCACTTTCTGTGCTGGCGATCTTGTGCTGGCGGAAGTGGGTTGCGGCACGGTCAGCCGACCGCGCCTTCCATCTGCAGCTCGATCAGCCGGTTCAGCTCGAGGGCGTACTCCATCGGCAGCTCGCGGGCGATCGGCTCGACGAAGCCGCGGACGATCATGGCCATCGCCTCGTCCTCACCCAGGCCCCGGCTTCTCAGGTAGAACAACTGGTCCTCGCTCACCTTGGACACCGTCGCCTCATGTGCCATCGACACGTCGTCCTCGCGAACGTCCACGTAGGGGTACGTATCGGAGCGGCTGATGGTGTCCACCAGCAGCGCGTCGCAATTGACCACCGACGCGGAGTGGGAGGCACCTTCCTGCACCTGGACCAAGCCACGGTAGGAGGTACGGCCGCCGCCACGCGCCACCGACTTGGAGATGATCGAGGAGGAGGTGTGCGGAGCGCAGTGGACCATCTTCGACCCGGCGTCTTGGTGCTGACCCTCACCGGCGAA
>CADCUO010000069.1 GCA_902805915.1 uncultured Propionibacteriaceae bacterium
CCAGATAGCGGGCGGCGGGTAGCCGTACAGCTACGTCGTCGACGGCGCTCTCGCCCACGGTGAGGTAGGGGTGGGCGGCGTAGCCAAACGGGACCGGGGTGCTGCCGATGTTGGTGACCTCGACGCTGACCCGCAGCCCTGCCTCGCTGATGCTGTGGCCGATGGTGGCTTCGACGATGCCCGACCATCCCGGCTGGGGATAGACCCGGACCCGCTGTCTGAGCGAGTCGTCGGTCTGCTCGATCCGGTCCCAGACGACATGGCGCACCAGCCCGTGCAGGGCGTTGTGCCGCTCAGGTTCGGTCAAGGCAAGCTGCTGGGCCTTGCCGTCGAACTCATACTTGCCGTCCCGGATCCGGTTCGGCCAGGGCAGCAGCTGCTGACCGCGGCACTTGTATGGCTCCTCGGCTGCGGCGAACCCGCGTACCACGTCATTCCCTGCCACTGTGTAGGTCCGCAGCGTGGCGCCGACTTCGGTGATCACCGCACGGTGGGCGCCGAAGCTGATCTCGTACTGTTCTCCGGTGGGATAGACGGTCACGGCCCGCACTCTACTGTGGCGCCGGCGGCGACCGGGGCGCCAACCTCGGCGTCACGGCAGGGCGCACACCGGCGAGACGCACTAGGCTGGGGCCACCATGTCAAGCTCCACCACCAGCCAGCGCACGTACCAGATCCGTACCCACGGCTGCCAGATGAACGTCCATGACTCTGAGCGGCTGGCCGGGCTGCTTGAGGACGCCGGGTACGCCAAGGCGGCAGACGGCTCCGCTGATGTGGTGGTCTTCAACACCTGCGCGGTCCGCGAGAACGCCGACAACAAGCTGTACGGCAGTCTGGGCCATCTCCGCTCCGACAAGACCAGACATCCGGGCATGCAGATCGCAGTCGGCGGCTGCCTGGCGCAGAAGGACAAGGGCGAGATCGTCAGCCGCGCTCCGTGGGTCGACGTGGTCTTCGGCACCCACAACATCGGGTCGCTCCCGGTGCTGCTGGAGCGAGCGCGGATCGAAGCAGAGGCGCAGGTCGAGATCGTCGAGGCACTGGAGCGGTTCCCCTCGACGCTGCCGACCCGCCGGGACTCCGCCTACTCGGCGTGGGTGTCGATCAGCGTGGGCTGCAACAACACCTGCACGTTCTGCATCGTTCCAGCCCTGCGGGGCAAGGAGACCGACCGCCGTCCCGGCGACATCCTCGCCGAGATCAAGGCTCTGGTGGCCGAGGGAGTGCAGGAGATCACCCTGCTGGGTCAGAACGTCAACGCCTACGGGGTCGAGTTCCACGACCGGTTTGCCTTCGCCAGGCTGCTCCGGGCCTGCGGCGAGATCGACGGCCTGGAGCGGGTCCGGTTCACCTCGCCGCACCCCAGGGACTTCACCCACGACGTCATCGCGGCTATGGCCGAGACTCCGAACGTGATGCCACAGCTGCACATGCCGCTGCAGTCGGGATCGGACACCATCCTGCGTGCGATGCGTCGCTCTTACCGCAGCGAGCGCTACCTGCGCATCCTCGACAACGTACGGGCGGCCATCCCGCACGCCGCGATCACCACCGACATCATCGTCGGATTCCCCGGGGAGACCGAGCAGGACTTTCAGGACACCATCGAGGTGGTGGCCGCTGCCCGCTTCTCGGCTGCCTTCACCTTCCAGTACTCCGTCCGGGCTGGCACCCCGGCGGCGACCATGGCCGACCAGGTCCCCAAGCCGGTGGTGCAGGAACGCTACGAGCGGCTGGTGACCACTGTCAACGACATCGCCTGGCAGCAGAACCTGAAGCAGGTCGGGAAGACGGTCGAGGTGCTGTTCGCTGACGGCGAGGGTCGCAAGGACGCAGCCACCTCCCGGATGTCAGGTCGGGCCCGGGACAACCGGCTGGTGCACGTGGCCGTCCCTGACGACCCCGCACTGCGTCCCCGGCCGGGAGACCTGGCCGAGACAGTTGTCACCTATGCCGCGCCGCACCACCTGAATGCCGACGCCGGCCTGACCGCCCTGCGGCGTACCCGCGGTGGGGACGCCTGGGATGCTTGGCGGGCGGCCGCACCGGTCAGCTCAGCCGTCGGGTTGGGGATGCCGTCGGTGGGGCTGCCGGCGCCGTTGCCACCGGCGCAGGGCTGCGCAGTCGTCTGATCACCCGCGGTTACGTCGCGGAGCTCAAGCCGCCTTGCTCAGCTTGGCCTTCTTGAGCGCCTTGCGGTTGCGCTGGTTGGAGAAGATCTTCTTGGCGTCGGCCGCGTCGAGCTTGCCTTCAGACAGCAGCCGGATCGGGCACCGGTTGCAGCGAGGCTTGGAGAGGCAGCACTTCTTCTTGGGCCGGACGGACACACCGAAATCGTACGGGTGCGGCTTAGGTTAGGCAATCCTGTGCTAGCCAGCCGGCCGACCGACGTTGGCGGGCACCTTCAGGCAGTGGCGCGGGGAGCAACGTGGCAGCTGAGGCGCCGACGTGGAACGATGACCTGCAGCGTCGCGCGAGCAGCGGCCGACAGGTGTAGGAGACAGGGATGCCAGCAGAACGGTTCGTGGAGCAGTTGAACGCCCAGATCGGGAACGAGTTCGCCGCCCACCAGCAGTACATCGCCTGCGCCGTCTACTTCGACGCGTTGACCATGCCGCAGATGGCCGGCTTCTTCTACGGGCAGGCAACGGAGGAAAGGGACCACGCGATGATGATGGTCCAGTATCTGATCGACCAGGACGCACCTGTGACGATCCCCGGCGTGGCGGCCCCTCAGACGGTGTTCGCGGACCTGGTTGCCCCGGTCGTGCTCGCGCTGGAGCAGGAGAAACGGGTCACGACGCAGATCAACCAGCTGACCAAGATCGCCCGGGAGGAGAGCGACTTCGCCTCCGACCAGTTCATGCAATGGTTCATCAAGGAACAGGTGGAGGAGGTCGCCACCATGAGCGACCTGTTGAACGTGGTTAGGCGGTCGCGCGACAACATCGAGGCTATCGAGGACTACATCCAGCGGGAGCAGAGAGCTGGCGGGGCTGATCCGACGGCGCCGGCTATCGCAGGGGGATAGTCAAGCGTCTCCAGTCACCCACCGGTGGACTGACTAGTCGAGTCTGGACCAGGCTGCCGGCCCTCTCGGTTATCGTCCGGGTCGTTCCCAGATTGTGGAGCCGACTCCGCGGTCTCGCCGGAGGGCTCTGCGTGCGGTCCTTCGGCGGCTGGGGCGTCCAGCTCCGGGTCGACGCCCCGATCGGCACGGCCTGCGTGGTCGCCGACCACGTCCTTGGCTCGGTCGAAGATTCCCATCGCTTCCTCCTGATGCTGTTCAGCTGAGGTCTGACTCTGTAGCCACGTCTCGGTCGCGCTTTCGCCGTCGGGTTCCTGCCCGCTTCCCGACGACGACGCCTGCAGAGAGCAAACTACTCAGGTGATAGTTGTCCTGGTTGGCCCCACCGCAGTCGGCAAATCGTCGTTGGCGCTGGCCTTGGCTGCCCGGTTCCGCCAGGACGGACAACAGGCAGAGATCGTCAACGCAGACTCCATGCTGGTCTACAGCGGCATGGACATCGGGACGGCGAAGCCGTCGCCGGCGGAGCGGGCCGAGGTGCGACACCATCTGATCGACATCCTGCCCGTCACCGAGACCGCAACCGTGGCCCAGTTCCAGCAGCTGGCTAGAGCTGCCATCGCCGGCTGCCAGTCCCGGTCGGTGGTGCCGATCGTGGTCGGCGGCTCAGCGCTGTACGTCCGAGCTATCGTCGACGACTTCGAGTTTCCCGGTACCGACCCGACGCTGCGAGCCGAGCTGGATGCTGAGCTGGCCCGGGTAGGGGCTGAGCAGCTGCACGCCCGGCTGGCGGCGCAGGACCCTGGTGCAGCGGCCAGGATCGAGCCGGCCAACGGCCGCCGGATCGTACGGGCGTTGGAGGTCGGTGCCTTGACCGGGGAGCCGTACACCGCGCGACTGCCCAGCCGGACGTACCTGCTGCCGGGAGTGACGCAGATCGGACTGGACCTCGACCGACCGACCCTCGACGTCCGCATCGCGCAGCGGGTCGACCAGATGTGGGAAGCCGGCTTCGTCGAGGAGGTGCGCAGGCTGACCGCCGCTGGGCTGCGGGAGGGGGTGACGGCATCACGGGCGCTGGGTTATCGACAGATCCTGCAGTTCCTGGACGGGGAGATCACCGAGCAGGAGGCCCGAGATGCCACGGTGTACGGGACCCGCCGGTTCGCCCGCCGGCAGGACTCCTGGTTCCGCAAGGACGACCGGGTGACCTGGGTGCCCACCCTCGACCCGGACCGGGTGGAGCAGGCGTACGCACTCCTGCGGTGAGGCACGTGGGTGAGCAGCGGCTGGCCGCCTTGGACGTGGGAGACTGGTCCGCATGCGCAGATGGTCATTCGCGAAGGGACACGGCACCGAGAACGACTTCGTGCTGCTGCAGGACCGCGAGTCCATGCTGCACGTCGGTGCCGCAGAGGTGCGGTTCATCTGCGACCGGCACGCCGGGATTGGCGCCGACGGCCTGCTCCGGGCGGTTCGGGCCAGGCACATCCCGGAATGGGACGGTGATCCCGACCTGTGGTTCATGGACTACCGCAACGCCGACGGGTCGGTTGCGGAGATGTGCGGTAATGGCATCCGCGTCTTCGCCCGGCACCTGCTGGACGAGGGTTTGGCCACCGGGCCGGTGGTCCAGATCGCCACCCGGGCAGGTCTGAAAGAGGCGACCGCACTGCCGGATACCAGGATCCGGGTGGCGATGGGCCCGGCGAAGATGGGTGACGACGAGGTGAAGGTCACGACTGCGGACGGTCGCCGGTTCGCCGCTGTCGCGGTCAATGTCGGCAACCCGCACGCCGTCAGCTTCGCCGATGACATCGCTGGGCTGCCGTTGCAGGTGGCGCCGACCTGGACACCGGAGCAGGCGTTCCCACGAGGGGTCAACCTGGAGTTCGTCCGTGAGGTCGGACCGCGCCACATCGAGATGCGGGTGTATGAGCGTGGCGTCGGCGAAACCCGATCCTGCGGCACCGGGACGGTGGCCGCGGCAGCGGCGGCCCGGAAGCATCTTGGTGACGCCGGCGACGGCGGCGACGCTGTTAGCTACCGGGTGGACGTCCCCGGGGGCTCCGTGACGGTGGAGCTTGCCGCTGACCAGACGTACCTGACCGGTCCGGCGGTCATCGTCGCCAACGGGCACCTGTCGCTGCCAGAGGAGTTCTGATGACGGTCCTCGATGCTTTCTCGCTCCAGGGCAAGGTCTCGGTGGTGACGGGGGCGAACCGGGGGATCGGCCGAGCGCTGGTGACGGCGCTCGCCGAAGCGGGCAGCGACGTTGCCCTGCTCGTCCGTGACGCCGCCTCAGCCGAGGAGGCGGTGACCGCGGTGACTGAGCTCGGTGTGCGGTCAGCAGTGGTCCGGGCCGACGTGACCCAGCTCGACCAGGTGGAACGTGCCGTCGGCCAGGTGGTGGATCAGCTCGGTCGGGTGGACGTCCTGGTCAACAACGCCGGAGCCTGTATCCACAAGCCGGCGCTGGACGTGACGGGTGAGGAGTGGCGCCAGGTGATGGACGTCAACGTCAACGGCGTCTGGAACTGCGCCCAGGCGTTCGGCCGTGAGATGGTGGCGCAGCACAGCGGGGCCATCGTCAACATCGGGTCGATGTCGGGCAACATCGTCAACCGGCCCCAGCACCAGCCCGGCTACAACGCCTCCAAGGCAGCCGTACATCATCTGACCCGCTCGCTCGCGGCCGAGTGGGCGCCGCACGGGGTGCGCGTCAACGCGCTCGCCCCGGGCTACGTGAAGACGGAGATGGCCCCCGTCGAGGACCCGCGCTTCAAGCCGCGGTGGGTCGACGACGCGCCCATGCAGCGCTACG
>CADCUO010000070.1 GCA_902805915.1 uncultured Propionibacteriaceae bacterium
TCCTGGGCGGTGACGTCGTGCGGTTCGTCCTTGTGTTGCTGCACCTGCTGGTCGAGGCGGCCCCCTACATCCCGGTCGACGGGGAGTATCCGCCGCGGCCCGATTCGACCTACTCCCTCTTTAAGACGCTGGAGGAACGAATGGCCGTCGAACTCTGTCGGTGGAACCCATCGTTGAAGATGATCGATCTACTGTTCTCCAATGTCATGAATCCTGAAGACTACGATGCGTTCCCCGGGTTCAACCACGACCCCAGGGCGCGTAAGTGGAAACTGTGGGGCTACATCGACGCCCGAGACGGCGCTCAAGCGGTCCGGCTGGCGCTGGGAGTCGAGCTGACCGGCACCGAGATCTTCATCATCTCCAACGCTGACACCTGATTTCTCGGTCGAACTCCGACCTGGTGGCGGAGGTGTTTCCCGACGTGGAGGTGCGCGGCGCCCTCGGTGACCACGACACGCTCCCGTCGATCGCCAAGGCACAACCCATCCTCGGCTTCGAGCCGCCGCACACCTGGCGAGCCGAGGCGGCCAAGACGGCGATGTAGCGGTCTCGACGGGGATCAGCCCCATACTGAGATCCTTCGCACGATGATGTCCCCGAGGCGCTTTCTCGATCCCGCGTCCTACATTCCGCGTTCTCGTGGTTCCGTGCCGGAGGCGAGGCCGGTGACTAATTGAGTTATGTGAAGCGGAGGCTGGCGATGGTCTCCTCGAAACGCTGTGTCTCCGTGTCGAAGTTCTCCCTCAGGTCGTTCCGGAGCCAAATGAGCAGGGTGTCGCCATCAACATCGACGACGGCGATGCGTAAGCGGCGTTCGGGGCGAAGCCCGAAGCAGTCGGTTGCCTTCAGCTCAGCCTTGGGGCAGCCGATCAACCCGGACATTCTTCGGTCCGCCGTGGCGGTCACGATGGTGGCTGGCTTGCCTCCAACCGTGATGAGGCGACGGTCGGTGAAGCGGGCGCCGGCTTTGCTCTGCGCGAAGAGGTAGGTCAGGTAATCCGTCGGTGTCGGGACCGCCTTATCGCTGTCGGTCGGATAGACAGCGACGGGAATGAGGAAGCGGAGAGCGACGTCGGCGGTGGCCCACGACACGAAGGTCCGCTGCTCAGCATACGGCTGCGAAGCCACCCAACGAGGTACGGTCACCTCGAACGGCACGGCGAAGCTGCTGCTGGCGTAGCCCGGCGGTTCCGGGTCGGGTGCGCCTTGTCCAGGGGCGGCTGTCGGTGAGCGCGGCGCGGCTGTGGGTGAGATCGAGATTCGGGCTGACACGCTCGGCTGAGCGGTGACGGAACTTTGACTTGCGGTCGTGGGACCACCTCTGGTCAGGGCCGGAAGGATGGTGGCGACGGCAATCACGACCGCGATCAGGGCAGCCAACGTGACGACCGCCGTGAAGGCTTTCCGGCCTCGACGCCGGGGTCGCGGTGACGTTAGGAACGGGCCTGACAGCTGTTGCTCATCGACGGACACCGGACCTGCGACCGTCGACCTTTGTACTCCGACACCGAAACTACCTTGGTTTCTTGCGCCCTCATCGGCGGTTGGGGGGACAGGCGGCATGAGCACCGTTGCCGCCGCTGCCGCCACTTGATGACCAACGAGGTTCTCTAGCTGGTTTGCCACGTCTTCCATGGAGGGGCGGTCCTCGGGGCGGGCGGCAAGCATGTGAAGCAGCAGCGGCGTCAGCGCACCACTCCGGACTGGGGGCACGAAGTCGCCCGAGGCAACCCTGTGCAAGAGCAGGATCGAGTTCTGGTTGGTACCGAACGGTGGCGCACCCTCCACCGCCGCGTACAACGTGGCACCCAGCCCGTACACGTCGGAGGCGTAGCCTGGATCTTGCCCGCGAGCAACCTCCGGAGAAAGATAGGCCGGCGTTCCATGCACCATACCGGTGGCCGTGAGACTGATGTCTCCTAGAGCGTGCGCGATGCCAAAGTCGCTGATCCTGGCGGTGCCGTCCACGGCAATCAGGATGTTGCCCGGTTTTACGTCGCGGTGAACGATCCCGAGCCGGTGCGCGGCCGCTAGGGCTAACCCAGCCTGGGCGCCGATTCGAGCGGCCTCTCCCGGAGCGATTGGTCCCCGTCGTCGGATGACGGCCGTGAGAGGTTCCGACGGAACATACTGCATCACCAGACAGGGTCGGCCCTCGTCATCGACCACGTCGAACACCGACACCGCGTAGGGATGCACCAGGCGGGCGGTGATTCGCGCCTCCCGCATCGCGCGGCCGTTCGCGACCTCCGCTTCAGCGGCGCCCAGATTTTGATGCGGGTGCAGCTGCTTGATCGCCACCGTTCGGTCCAACCGTTCGTCACGGGCCTCCCACACCACTCCCATGCCGCCGGAACCGACCCGCCTGAGCAGACGATAGCGACCAGAGATGAGGGCGTCGGGTGTGGTCATCTTCGGTCCTACCCCTCAGCGTCAGGTATCAGCGTTCTCGGCGCTCGTGACGGCATCACTGTACATAGCCGGCCCAATCCACTCCTACACACAATTGATGGCCGATCCTAAGGGTCGACGCGGCTCGCCGTGTGCCCACGAGGCGAGGTGGACTCCCGCAAGTTGCTGGTGAACTCACCCGCAGTCCGATCGCCCAGGGCAGCCGCTTCCGTCCCGAGCTACTGCGGCGGGGATCGGGAGGCTGTGGACTCAGGCGAA
>CADCUO010000071.1 GCA_902805915.1 uncultured Propionibacteriaceae bacterium
CCAGATAGAGCCGGGTCAGCGCGATCGCAGCCACGGCACTGACGACGAAGAGCTCGAACCGGTCAGCGCCCTCTGCATCGCGCAGCGGAAGCCTCGAGTGACGAGGCGTAGGGCGACTCACCCGCCGATCCTAGGTGTATCCGGCCATGAGGTTGGTGGCAGGCGAGTCGGCTTGAACGGGTGAGAGCCCCCGGGTGGGGTGTGGCTTGTCTAAGGTCCCACTCCACCCTGGAGGCTCTCGTGTCCCACGGTAATGCCCGCACCACGTTTCGAGGCCGGCTGCTGATCGTGCAGCGGCATCGGGATGGCTGGCCCCAGGCCCACATCGCCAAAGCGATGGGGGTGTCCCGCAAGTGCGTGAAGAAGTGGATCGATCGTTACGCCGCCGAGGGTGAGGCCGGCCTGCACGACCGTTCCTCGCGGCCGCATCGGTGTCCGCGACGCACCAGGATCGAGGTTGAGCAGCGGATCGTCGCGCTGCGCCGCCGTGAGCGGCGTGGTCCGGACTGGCTCGGCGCCGAGCTGGGTGTGCCGGCCCGGACGGTGTCGCGGGTGTTGGCCCGCCACCGCGTGCCCCGGCTGTGCACGCTGGACCCGATCACCGGTGAGGTGATCCGGGCGTCGAAGGCCACCACCATCCGCTACGAGCGAGCCCGGCCCGGCGAGCTGGTGCACATGGACATCAAGAAGCCCGGCCGGATCCCCGAAGGCGGTGGCTGGCGGGCGCGTGGCCGTGCCGCCACCCAGCCCGAGAAGATGAAGCGGCCGGTGATCGGGTTCGACTACGTCCACTCCCTGGTCGACGACCACTCCCGGCTGGCCTACTCCGAGGTCCTGCCCGACGAGAAGGGCGCCACCTGCGCCGACTTCCTGCTCCGCGCCGCGGCCTACTTCACCGAACACGGAATCACCCGCATCGAGCGGCTGATGACCGACAACGCCTTCGCCTACCGGTACTCCCTGCACCAGACCGCAGCCGCACTCGGCCTCCGCCAGAAGTTCATCCGCCCGCACTGCCCCTGGCAGAACGGCAAGGTCGAAAGACTGAACCGGACCCTGCTCACCGAATGGGCCTACCGACAGTCGTTCACCAGCAACGCCGAACGCGCCGCCGCCCTTGCCCCCTGGCTCGAGTACTACAACACTCAACGCCGTCACAGCGCACTCGGCGGACTGCCCCCGATCAGTCGGCTGTCACCAACGTGCTGACCGGGTACACCCAGTCAGCGACCTGGCCGGCGAAATTCCGGCGTTCAGCCAGGTCGAGACGCAGGCGTGGCGCAGGTCGTAGGGCAGCCGCGCCAGGTGGGCGGCCGCCTGTTCCTGAAGTGCCCCCGGCTTCCCGGACACCTTGAGTAGGGCGACGATGGTCGCTCGAGAGGAGTCCGTATGCCGGCACCGAAGGACCCTGAGTTCCGCCGTCGAGCCGTGGAGCTCGCCCGGCTCCGAGAGAAGCCGATCGCCCAGATCGCGAAGGACCTCGGGATCGCCGAGTCAGGGCTGCGACGGTGGATGGCGCAAGCCGACGTCGACGAGGGCAAGAAGGACGGCTTGACCAGCGACGAGCGCGCCGAGCTGGTCAAGCTGCGGCGTGAGAAGCGGGTGCTGGAGATGGAGGTAGAGATCCTCAAGCGCGCCAGCGCCTACTTCGCCCGGGAGAACATCCTCCCAAAATGACCTACCCGGTCGTCTCTGAGCTTGCCGACGCCGGGGTCCCCGTCGCGGTGACGTGCCGGGTGCTGAACGTGTCGACCTCCGGCTACTACGAGTGGCGCAGCCGCCGGCCCAGCAGCCTCGACCTCGAGCAGGCGCACCTGATGAACACCATCCGGCAGGTGCACGCGGCCTCCTACGGCACTTACGGGCACCGGCGGGTCCACGCCGAGCTGGTCCTCGGCCGGAAGCTGCGCATCAGCCGCGGCAGGGTCGAGCGGCTGATGCGCTGCACCGGCCTGCAAGGCGTCCACCGCCGTCGGTTGCGGGGCTGCACGCGCCGCGACACCGCCGCCATCCCGTCGGCGGACCTGGTGGAACGGAACTTCAATCCCACCGAACCCGATCGGCTCTACGTCGCCGACATCACCCAACATCGCACCAGCGAAGGCTGGCTCTACCTCGCCGTGGTCCTGGACTGCTTCAGCCGCCGCGTCGTCGGGTGGGCGATGGCCGACCACATCCGCTCCGAGCTCGTCGTCGACGCACTGCAGATGGCGATCTGGAACCGCAAGCCGGCTCCCGGGGCGATCCATCACAGCGACCACGGGTCGACCTACACCAGCTGGGCGTTCGGCCACCGGCTCCGCGACGCCGGCCTCCTCGGATCCATGGGATCCATCGGGGACTGCTTCGACAACTCCGTCGCCGAGAGCTTCTTCGCCACCCTGCAGACCGAGCTCCTCGACAGGTCTACCTGGCCGACGCGGGAGGGCCTGGCCAACGCGGTCTTCGCCTTTCATCGAGGGATTCCACAACCCCCGCCGTCGGCACTCCACCCTCGGCTACCTCAGCCCCGCCGAGACGCAGCACGCCGCTAGACGACCCACCGACACCGCAGCATGATCACACCACCCAACCCCGACCGTCCGGGAAGGTGGGGACACTTCATCCGGTGTGAGGGCATCCTGTCGCGATCAGTGCCTGGCGCGATGAGCCGTGCCCAACGAGATCGGGCTCTCGAAGGGCGGGGGGCAAGCCTCGTTCACTCTCAG